>JANOUN010001350.1:0-3322 GCA_031416875.1 Planctomycetota bacterium
CCGGCAACAACAACGCGATCAAAATTGCAATGATGGCAATCACCACCAGCAACTCGATCAGGGTGAAGGCCTTTCTCAGACCCCTTGTTTTTCTCATTTCATTCTCCTGTTTCAGAAAAAGTCACGAATTAGGAAACAACCATAACACTGACGCTCAAACCAAGCCGGGACATACCGCTCGAAGAGTCTTGATTACAAAAACATAAGCCAGATGCGAAACGTCGTTGAAGACCGAGAAACTTGTGGAAAATGATCAAAAATTCCACTCTGCTGCTCGTAAATTTTCCGTTAAGAATGAGTCTGGTCAGGACGTCGCGGAAAGTCAATGCTTTCGCCTATCGATTTTCGGGAAATATTTGCAAAAACTGTAGGGGCATCTGTGCTAAGCGTTTGAAATCAACTGAAATGTTGCCAGGTGACGCCTTTGGTGACACCCAAATGCGATCGCGACGAAAAGTGCATTGGTGGACGGACTACTATCATCGCTGTGCCTCTTTCAGTTCCTTCAGCAAATTCCTTGCACTGACGAGATCAGGATTGATTGCCAGAGCGGCTTCAAGCCATATTCGGGCCAGTTCGGGTCGATCGATCTGCTGTGCAAGCTGACCAAGTTGAAATCGCAGGTCCGCATTGCCGAGGTCACTAAATGCGATTGCATTCAGTTCGGCGAATTCATCCACAAGTTTTTCCAGTTCCGCAAGCCGCGCAGACTTCACATCTGCCTCTGCGGCTCGCCCAGCCAGACGAAGTGCCTTCACCAACTGAAACAGGATTTCAAAATTGCCCGGATGGGCTGCTGCTGCTCGTTCGAGCAAATCAATGACGTTTTCTGCTTTCCCGATCTCCAATTCAATCGACGCCCTGGTCAGAATCGCGGAGACAAGATCCGGGTTAAGGGCCAGAGCATCGTTGGCCTTGCTGATCGCTTTCAAGGACTCCCCCAGCGCGGCGTAGCAGGCGGCCTGCAGCGCAAATACCGGCGCCGACGGTTTTGCATTCTGCAATGTCCTCAGCGCTTCCGAATACTGCAGCTGGTGAACCAGACATTCGGCAAGTTCTTCGATGACAGCCTCTCTTTCTGACTCCAACAGACTTCGACGCAGTGCCTCACGATAATCGTCGATGGCTTCGCCGTGATGCTGAAAATCTTTTTCGATCCTTCCGATCAACCGAAACGGCCGACCATCATCCGAATTCATTTCACCGATGATTCGCAGATGCTTGAGCGCAAGAGACATCGAACCGAGGTCATAATACGTTGATGCCAGCCAGCGTCGTGCATCAGAGTTATCAGCGTCCAACTCCAGTGCCTGCACCAGCATTTGTTCAGCATTGACAAACTGATGCATCCTGTAGAAGGCTTCTCCTCGACGGATGTATGCTTCAGTCCTGGTTTTCGGATCGTCTGTGGCCATTCCAAATTCATTTGCCGCAGCGACGTATTCCCGCGTTTCAAGAAACCATGTACCGCGCAGCATGTGCCCGTACGATTCGAAGCCCGTCGTCTTCAGCAGGAGGCTGGCTTCATGCAGGACAGTTTCTGTGTCACCATTTTTGGCCGCAGCCATACCATGCTGAAAACGAAGCAGAGGATCTCGTCCTGTCCACGGCAGCACCAGAAAAGCAGCTAAGAACATGGCGATCATGGCAAAAATCTTCCAGTGTCGAACGACTCGTTTCAGCGGCGTGCGCCAAAACCACTTCGGATCAGTTTTGTCCACAGGAACGTACTTCACTGCAACCTGCCTTATGCCTGATAAAATCAGAAATCAACGGCTATCTGCGATGAACGTCCCTCGATCGCGACCAGCAATTTCTCTGTGTCAGGATTATGATGCGACTGAGTTTCACCAGACGCCCACGCGATCCGCAATTCATCAATTCCTGCTGCGTCATTCCTGAATCGAATCCTTCTGTTCGTCACGATTTCCTGAGACTGCAGGTGGATGCCATTCCGGAAGTGACTTCAGATCGAATTTCAATGCCGGGTTGAGATCTTCTTTTGTATGAGTTGCTGAGATAATTCCGCGATATTCAGTCGCAAACCGGGGATCCGTAGTCATCCGCATCATGAGTCCAGAATTTGCAGTCATGGCCATCTGTCCCCAATGCGTCACTTCTTGATACCGACCTAAAGACTGAAGTGATTTGAGCAGTCCCATCACCTGCGAATAGCCTGTTTTCTTGATATACGTGACGGCATTGAACACTCTTCGCAGTGTCTCAGCACGTTCCAGAAACGGCTGACCTTTTTCCTCACCCAGCAATTGGCCCAACCGCAGATTTATATTGCGATCATCTGGATTCAGAAGCAATCCCTCAAGAAAACAACGGGTGGCCATCTCCGGATTGCCTGTCTGCTGACACCATTCACCCCGCACAAACCAGATGCCCGGATGGTGTTCGGCATCTTTGGGCAGCTTACTGTTCCAATCGGGCAGTCGCGAAAGACTTGTTGCGAGTTCTGCGTTTCCCTTGACCGCATGGGCTTCCAGATCATTCGGGGATAAGGCAAGAATCCTGTCGAGCAATTCATGTGCTTCATCGGTTTTTCCGTTTCGGAAAGCAACTCTGGCAAGACCGATCAGAGGAGAAAGTTCTTCCGGCGACTGTCGATGCCAATCGTTCAGCATAGACTCATCGATCGCCAGTTCAGGATCACCGGTAATCCGAACCAGAGAATCCTGCCGAATTCTCTCCTGCTTCAGAGTTGTGCGGACATACGGGGACGCTTCCCAGCCGCGCCCGGACCGGATGAGCAGCAAGGCCAACTCTCCGCTTGCCACGGGCTGCTCCGGTATCAGACGAAGTTCATCGCGAAAATGCAGTTCAGCCGTTGAAAACTGTGCTGCCGCGAGCGCCTCACGGCCGATTTTCAGATGATCGCCCGGAACCACCGGCACAGTTCGAATCCGAAGCCAGATACAGATCGCAACGACTGAGGCGATAACAAGCCATTTCAAAGGATGACGACGGAACATGAACAAACCTCAGGCCCATGGAAAGTCCCAATGGGACGGCAAGATGTAGCCACGGGCGCGAGCCCAATGGCACTCGATTTGTAACCCGAAGCGTTATACCGCACGGGGTTGAGGATGGCACATTCGTTTAACCGCGTGGGCAACGCCCCGCGCTTCGTATCTCAAATCTCAAATACGAAATTTCAAATAGAACAATCGCGGCCCGCTGGGCACGCGGTTAAACGAGCCAATGCCTACCGCGTGCAGTATAAACAGCCTGAGTCGGGTCTCACACCGCCGTTACGGCACCAGGACTCCGTTCACGATAATCTGGCCATTGTTTGAACCGGGCGGCATAAAGA
>JANOUN010001351.1:0-4228 GCA_031416875.1 Planctomycetota bacterium
TGGAGGAAATCCTGTCAGGCAATGACACGACGTCGAAGTTTGCTCACCTCACTTCCGAAGATCGCCAGGGCATCCGCGAAATCCTTCTCGATACACATCCGGCAGCAGAAAACCTGACGCTTGCGGCAGCAGGGGGTTAGATCAATCTGCTGAACGCGGGTCTATTCGGCGTATTCACTGCTCGGAACGCCTGCTGCGATGTAACCCGTGGGAAACTCCGCAAACGACGCAGAATGTCGGGTTGATTTTAAGTGCAGCGAACTGAGACGTCTGCTACGATCCCCGCCGGAGCCAGGCGATGGCCGTCACAAGGTTTTTTAAGGGATCGATTGCGGTTCGGATTTTGGGTGTGTGAATCGTTGAACCCGTGGTCATCGACCAGGCTGTACGTTGCTCCTCGCAGATTTTGCGCGTTGCCGAGCGTACCGGATCTGTCGGATTTGACCAGTTCTACGAAACACCGCGCTCGTGCCCGCGTCCGGTCGTGTCTGAGCTATCAATGCCTATCAAAGTAGCGCTGCATCACAAGACTGTTTATCAATACGATCGACATGTCACGCTGGGGCCTCAGGTTGTGCGCCTGCGACCTGCTCCGCATTCGCGAACGCCCATTGATGCCTATTCGCTGACGATTGCACCCAAAAATCATTTCATCAACTGGCAGCAGGACCCGCATGGCAACTATCTTGGTCGCCTGATCTTCAACGAACAGACAGATCGGTTTTCCGTGACCGTCGATGTCGTCGCCGACATGACAGTGGTCAATCCGTTTGACTTCTTTCTGGAAGACGATGCGACGCAGTTTCCGTTTCACTATGCGGAAGAACTGGCGACGGATTTAAAGCCGTTCCTGCACCCGTATTGTCAGACCGACGACTTTCAGGCATATCGCAAGACCGTCGATGAGTCACCCCGGCGCACGATTACGTTTCTGATTGAACTCAACCAGAAATTGCAGCAGGACATCAAGTATCTCATCCGCATGGAACCCGGCGTCCAGGCTCCGGAGGAGACACTGCAAAAGCGATCGGGATCCTGCCGCGATTCAGCATGGCTGCTGGTGCATCTGCTGCGCAGTTTTGGGCTGGCCGCGCGGTTTGTGTCCGGTTATCTGATTCAACTCACAGCCGATTTGAAGCCGCTCGCAGGCCCTGAAGGTCCAACCACTGACTTCACGGACCTTCATGCGTGGACCGAAGTATTTCTGCCGGGGGCGGGCTGGGTGGGACTTGATCCGACATCAGGTTTGCTCACCGGCGAAGGGCACATCCCGCTGGCCGCTACGCCAACGCCTCAAACTGCGGCACCGATTTCCGGAGGAGTTTCAGATTCTGAAGTGGAATTCAGCGTCGAAATGACGGTGACCAGGATTCACGAAGATCCGCGTGTCACGAAACCGTACACCGAAGAGACATGGGAACGAATTGACGCCGTCGGCGCAGAAGTCGATCGCCGCCTGCAGGCAGAAGACGTCCGACTGACGATGGGTGGCGAGCCAACTTTCGTGTCCATCGACGATATGGAAAGCGAAGAGTGGAACACTGCGGCCGTCGGTCCACATAAGCAACGCCTGTCCGATGAACTCATCCGCCGCCTGCGGAGTAAGTTCGCGCCGGGCGGGTTGCTGCACTACGGTCAGGGGAAATGGTATCCCGGCGAATCGCTTCCACGCTGGGCGTATAGTTGTTTATGGCGTCGCGATGGTCAGCCGATCTGGAAAAATCCGGCCCTGCTTGCGGACCTGGGACTGGCACCTGGCAAAGCCGATTCCAGCAAGCCTGTGGCAGATGAAAAGCTCGCTGCCGATTTCATCTGCGAACTGGTCGATCGACTGCAAGTGGAAGATCGCTGGATTCGCCCGGCCTATGAAGACGTGTTCCATATGCTGGAGATTGAAAACAAGCTTCCGGTCGATGTGGATCCTCGCAAATTTGATCCGGATGCCGACGAAGATCGGCGACGTCTGAGCCGCGCGCTGACACGCGGGATCAGCCGTCCGGTCGGCTTTGTCTTACCGTTGACGCGTGCATGGTGGCAGGCAAATGCGAAGTGGACGAGTGGGTTCTGGCCATTTCGATCGCATCGCCTGTTCTTGATTCCCGGCGATTCGCCCATGGGGCTGCGTCTGCCGCTTGAATCTCTGCCGATTACCGGAAACACCGAATTGCAGGTGCATCCCCGAGACCCGTTTGCCGAGCGTGCACCTCTGCCGGGATATGCGGAGATTCGCAAGACGGCTCAGGAACGACTTGCCGCAGAACGTCGGGCGGTTGATGCGCCGCGACAGCAACAAGTGCTGCAGCGACTCGGGCTCAGTGACGATCCGGAAGAATCCAGCGAAGATTATCAAACCGATGTGCTCACGGCGGGACATGTCGTCCGTACGGCACTGTGTGTCGAACCGCGTGACGGGCAAATCCGCGTCTTCATGCCACCGGTCGGAACGCTGGAAGATTATCTGGAACTGGTGGCAATGATCGAAGAGACCGCTGAGTCTCTGCAGACGCCGGTGATCATCGAAGGCTACCTGCCGCCGTTCGACTATCGGATGGAAATGCTGAAGGTGACACCCGATCCCGGCGTCATCGAAGTCAACGTGCATCCGGCACATGACTGGGAACAGCTGAAGGACATCACCGGGTCCGTGTATGAAGCAGCCCGGCAGTGCCGACTGGGTACCGAAAAGTTTCAGATGGACGGTCGTCATACGGGAACCGGTGGCGGAAATCATCTGGTGCTGGGTGGAGCGACACCTGCTGACAGCCCGTTTTTGAGGCGTCCGGATCTGCTGTGCAGTCTGGTCGGATTCTGGAACAATCATCCGTCATTGTCGTATCTGTTTTCCAGCCTGTTCATCGGTCCGACCAGTCAGGCACCGCGGATTGATGAAGGCCGCGATGATGCGATGTACGAACTTGAGATCGCCTTTCAGCAGGTTCCGGAACCACGCTGTGGCTCGATCTCCAACTGGATGGTGGATCGTCTGTTTCGAAACCTGCTGGTGGACCTCACCGGCAACACGCATCGTGCGGAAATCTGTATCGACAAGCTGTATTCGCCCGATCATGCGGCAGGCCGCCTGGGACTGGTCGAACTTCGCGGGTTTGAGATGCCGCCGCATGTGCGGATGAGTCTCACGCAGCAGTTACTGGTACGCTCGCTCGTGGCGATGTTCTGGCGGAAGCCGTACAACATTCCTTTGATTCACTGGCGCACGATTATTCACGATCGATTCATGCTGCCACACTATCTTTGGCAGGATCTGGATTCTGTTGTGAATTCGCTGCGGCTGGATGGAATCGACTTTGACGTGAATTGGTTTGGAACGCATCTGGAGTTTCGTTGTCCGCTGATCGGCACGTTCGAATACAGCGGGGTCCATGTAGAACTGCGTCAATCGCTGGAACCGTGGTACGTCCTGGGAGAAGAACCTGGTGGCAGCGGCATGACGCGGTTTGTGGATTCGTCTGTGGAGCGACTTCAGGTCAAAGTGACGGGTATGTTTTCGGCCTCGCTGTGTATTGCGGTCAACGGCGTGCGGATTCCGCTGCAAGCGACGGAGACGCGCGGCGAATATGTCGGCGGCGTGCGTTACCGTGCATGGCAGCCGCCAAACTGCCTGCATCCGAATATCGGAGTTCACACGCCGCTGGTATTTGATCTGGTAGATACCGCGAACGGTCGATCTCTGGGCGGTTGTCGCTACAATGTTGAGCATCCGGGTGGTTTGAATCCGGACGGATATCCGGTCAACGCACTGGCAGCAGAAAGTCGCCGCTCCGGTCGCTTTTTCCGGATGGGTCACACAGGCGGGTTGATGCTGCCAAAGACACCAAAGATGTCGCCTGATTTTCCATGTACGCTGGATCTGCGTCGCGGCACAATTTGAAACTCCGGAATACGATGGAATGGCCACAGGATTGTCTTCGAGCGCAAGGACGGAACGAGTCTTCAGCTGCCCGCCATTCGTCTATGACGAAGTTTACGGCAGCGATGGCGCGCCGCGTGAGCATTGGGCAAAGTTCCTGACTGCGCTGCGGAATGTCCCGACCGGAGAATTCTCCCGCCGCAATGAGCAGGCCGACAGGATGCTCCGCGAAAATGGCGTGAGCTACCATTCGGTGGGCACGGGAGGCGATACCGCTCGCCCGTGGCGACTCGACCTGCTGCCGATGCTGATCACTGCGGCGGATTGGGCTGTCATCGCGGAAGCACTCGCGCAGCGAGC
>JANOUN010001352.1:0-8817 GCA_031416875.1 Planctomycetota bacterium
GCATTCTGAACCTCGGCACTTTTCCAATAATCCTGCAGCGAGGTTTTGAGGTTTTCGTTCTGCGAAATCGATTCCTGCACGACGCTCCAGATAATTGCCTGCAGCTCAGGATCAGACGAAACTTTCCGCAGGTTTTCACGAATCACACTGCGGACCCGGTCATTCCTGCTCACGCGGGAAATAATCCGCTGCGTGATTGTTACAAACTGATCTGAACGTGCTTCGAGTTGCGGACGGACTTCCTGTTCGAGGAACCGGTCAAATTCTGTTTTCACCGCGTTCTTCTCCGGCAGCGGTGAGACGTCATACAGATAACGCCATGTGAACGACCACAACGAAACACGATCCCACAGCTCCTGGCCCAGTTCACTGGCCACCGGAGTGATCTCTTCCTCGACGATCGGCAGAATCTCTTTGCGGACAAGTGGCACGATCTGCTTTCGGATTATTTCTGCCTGGTAGCGATCGGCCAATTGTCCGAATTCATTGCGATGGTCCTGAATGATCGCGGGAATCTCCGCTTCGATTGCGCTCACGGCGTATGCCAGACTCTTTTCCAGGACGGGCTGCAATTGGGTTAAGACTTCTTCGCGATGTGATTTCCAGTCGTCAGCGATCAGCCTCGCGATTTCCTGCTGTCGCTCCGGAGACACCATGGTGCGGACCACCCAGTCGAGGGCCGTGGGAGTCGTGTGGTATTCGAGCACAAACCCGTCGGGGCATTCCTCCGCAACAGTGTTGTAGAAGACGACTGACGCTTGTTTCGTCCATGCTTCTTTCGGTTCGTGAGAAAAATGGTTACGCACACGGCCAACCTGACGAAACGTCCCGTCGGCCTGTCGCATGAGAAGCGGATCTCCGGCCGACAGCACAATCCACGAGTCTGACCTTGCGATTCGTTCTGACTTCTCGCCTGCCACCCATTGACCGATCCCGCAAACAACATCCGCGACAGAACTCTGTTCCTTCGCGTCCATCCCGCGCACCACCATCCACGTGGAAACGCCAATCGCGATCCATGCGACGATCCCCAAAATCAGATGACGATGTTTCATATGAAGAACCAATGGATGCTCAGAACAATTCCGCTGCGGAATCGTATGGCGAAACTCACGACAGGCAAACCCTGTTCTCCGCCTGAATCTTAGTTCGTTCAGGACGTCCGGTATTTAGCTCGCTTTTGCAAAATTCCGTGATATGCGGGATCTGCTTTGCTATGCTGACGCGTGTCTGGTTGCCTGTACTCCAGCGAAAGACTGATTAAGGACTCTGCTGTGCCGCTGATCTTTCCGGGCATGGACCCGTATCTTGAGAACCCTGCGATCTTCCCGGGGATTCACAGCCGAATGGTTGTCTATCTGGCAGACCAGATCGCTCCGCGCATTCGTCCGCGCTACGCGGCTTCTGTCGGGGAACGTGTTTATGTCGAATCGGCGTCAGGGTGGCAGGATCACGCGATCATTCCTGATGTTTGGGTTCGGCCAACGAAAGGGCGATCGGATCAGGATGGCGGTGTTGCGGTCGCAGAGCTGCCAGAGGTTGACGAACCGATTGTCCTGGAGGCTCTGGATCTCGAAATCCGACAGCCGTTCATCGAGATTCTCGACCGGGAGTCCAATATGCGCGTCGTCACGGTCATTGAACTTGTCAGTCCGAGCAACAAGTACGCTGGTGCCGGGCGAGATTCCTACGTGACGAAGCAACGCGAAGTGCTCTACAGCGATACGCATCTCGTGGAGATTGACTTGCTGCGGCGCGGGCCACATGTAGTGGCAATCGCCGAATCCTCGACCGCGGGTCGTTACGATTACGACTATCTGGTTTGCGTGCATCGGGCTCACACAAGGCGATTCGAAGTCTATCCACGCAGTATCCGGCAGGCATTGCCTTGCATCCGGATTCCGCTGGCTGGCAACGACCCGGATGTGGGCCTCGACATTCGCGCGGCGCTGGAGCAGGCGTACGATGCGGGCAGCTACGGTCAACGCATTGACTATTCCCAGTCATGCCAGCCACCATTGTCTGCCGACGATCAGGCCTGGGTGGGTCAGTTGGTGGAACAGGCGAAACAAAAACCGGCGGGCTGAAGCCTGTCATCCCGCAAAACAAACATGGCCAGGTCAAAAGACCTGGCCATGTGTCAGAGCGATTTCGATCGCTGGCAGAACAACTCAGGCAGCGCGACGGAACATATCGTTCATCGGAAGAATGTCTGCCGGAGCGGCTTCCTTTGCTGCCGCATCGATAAAGGCTTCAAAAATCTGCAGATCCAGTGCAGACGCGGTGTTGCTTTCCGGATGCCACTGGACTCCCAGACAGAACCAGTCGTCTTCGACCGATTCGTAGGCTTCAATCACGCCGTCAGGACACGTGGCACTGACGCGAAAGCGAGATGACAAATCTTTCACGGCCATGTGATGAGCACTATTGACGCGGACTTCACCAGGTCCGTAGATCGCGTCCAGACGCGTGCCGGGAACAATCTCAAGGACATGTCGCAGATTCTGTTCGACCGGATCGCGATGATGCAGAGCGCGAGGAACTTCTTCGGGAATATGCTGGTAGAGCGTGCCGCCGCACAGAGCATTTACCAGCTGCATTCCGGAACCGATTGCCAGAATCGGCAGACGGCGTTTGATGGCCATTTCCGCAACTCGACGATCGAAGTCTTCGCGCCGCTTCGGCATCACTTTCACGGACGGATGAATGTGCATCTTCATCCGGGTGGGATCAAGATCCAGATTGCAGCCTGACACGACAACGCCCGTCACGTTTTCCATGATCTGATTCAGATCATCATCGTTTTCAAGCGGGGGCAGCAGCATCGGAATACCACCGGCAGCGCTCACGCTGTCGTAATAACCCGTGTTAAACCACGTGAGTGCTGCACCGTTGTAGCGTTCCGGACGAAAATCACCGGTAATGCCTACCATTGGTTTCTGAATGCTCATGAACAGGTTCCCTCCCAGGTTGAGCCGAGCGACTGGACGCCGCGAAGTGCTGCGTCTCAGGTGCGAAGCGGGCTGGAAGCGAATTGAGCACGGCAGCGAAGACCGGCAATGCAGACATTAGTCCATCGTCGGATGATGGAGCATGTGACAGGCATGGCAGAATCCTTTCCGCAGTACACAACCGATTCCATTCGGTTGAATGATATCGATCGGCGATGAGCCAGAATCGAAATCAGAAATCCTTAATGGCCCCCTTCGAGCTAATTCGCTGCTGGCCAAATTCCACTGGCTCAGCAGGCGACGGGCGGAAGGTTAGTCAAGACCATTTCGCTTGTAAATCAAATCGCCGATTTTGTGCTAAAGTTATTCTTCCATCACTATATCTTGTATGTCCACCAAAGTTTTCCGTTTCTTGATCTCCGATGCAGGGTTGGCAATCCCAAGAACATCATTCGCGTCTTTCCGGATGCTTTCCAGATACAGGATCAGCCGCGCGTAGATGTCGGTTGCAAACTGCTCTGCTTTTACAACGGATGACATCTGATCGAACATCGTCTGGTCACTGACGACCTCCGGGTCCAGCTTTTTGCTGGACGAACGCAGATCCAGCAGCTTTGGCAGAAACGCCTGCTGCAGGTGTTCGCACAGCTCGCGTGCGAAATGCTCCGCCTTGTTAATGCGTTCCACAAGCGGCAGATTGTTCGGATCTTCAATTTCCATGATGACCTCCTCTTGACCCCCACGAATTCTCCGGAGACCAGACGAAAAGCGATCGCCCGCAGACCACCGCATTAGAGCGACATTCGTACAGTGGCGTCAAACTCAGTTTACACGATTCGTGTTGCTTCGTGGTAAACGAGGGAGAATCAAGCAGGCCATTGGGCTTCGATCCGTTTCAAGCACGCAACACAGCTGATTTTGTCGAGTCATGGAAGAACCAACGATGTTCTGTATACTGCGACGATTGCTGAGCGAAATGTGTTTTAGCAACGGTAGGGGTCAGTGGTGGAAACAGGAAACAACTTGATGACAGTGCCGCAGTTGGTAGCCGGAAAAACTCGGATTGGCTGGATCGGGACCGGTGTGATGGGTTCCAGCATGTGCGGGCATCTGATCGGCGCAGGATTCGCAGCGACAGTGTATTCGCGGACAAAGCAGAAGGCGGAGGCTCTGATTGCTAAGGGAGCGTCGTGGGCTGCATCGCCAAAAGAGGTCGCTCAGAATTCCGATGTGATTTTCTCTATTGTCGGATTTCCGTCTGATGTCCGCGAAGTGATGCTGGGCGACGAGGGTGCCCTGGCCGGAGCGAAAGCGGGCAGTGTCCTCGTCGATATGACAACCAGTCAGCCGTCTCTTGCCGTTGAGATTTATCTGGCAGCAAAAGCAAAAAATGTCCACAGCGTGGATGCTCCCGTGTCCGGTGGAGACATCGGCGCTCGGAATGCTGCACTGTCGATCATGATCGGCGGTGACGCCGAGGTCGTGACGGCGTTGCAGCCGCTGTGGGAAGCGATGGGAAAAACCATCGTCCATCAGGGTGGTGCCGGTGCCGGGCAGCACACAAAAATGGTGAATCAGATTCTGATCGCGACCGGAATGATTGGTGTTTGTGAGGCATTGCTTTACGGCTACAAATCCGGACTGGACTTGCCGACAGTGCTGAAGTCCGTATCAAGCGGTGCGGCGGGAAGTTGGTCGTTGTCAAATCTTGGCCCCCGTGTCATCGACAACAATTTTGATCCTGGATTTTTCGTCGAACACTTTATCAAAGACATGGGAATCGCGCTGGAAGAATCCCGCCGCATGGGCTTATCAATGCCCGGGCTCGCGCTGGCACAACAGCTTTATCTTGCGGTCAAAGCGCAGGGCTTCGGCCGCAACGGGACTCACGCACTGATGCTGGCATTGGCACAGCTGTCGGGTGTTGACTGGCTCAAACGCCGTTGAATTTTCCCTCGTGCGGCAGCAGGATTTTCGATTCATGATTTTGCATGGCGATTTCTGTATCATGCGCGACAATTGCTGATGGTGGAGTGAGTTTCGATTTTCTGTCTGTTGAGTAAAAGAAAAAAGTTATGGCACGACGTGGAGAAATGTTTGCGGGGTTGTCGGTTGCATTGGTCACTCCGATGCACAGCGATGGTTCTCTAAATGAGAGCATGCTGAAAAGGTTGATCGATTTCCACGTTGCAGCCGGGACCGATACGCTGGTTCCGGTCGGAACAACCGGAGAGAGTCCGACGCTGACCCACGACGAACACGAGCGCGTCATCGCAATCACCTGTGAACACGCCGCAGGTCGAATCAAGGTCATGGCGGGAACCGGCTCAAACTGCACAGCGGAGGCGATTCGCCTGACGGCATCCGCCAAACGCGCCGGAGCGAATGGCGCGCTGATGGTGACGCCGTACTACAACAAGCCGACACAGGAAGGCTTTTTTCAGCATTACCGCGCGGTCGCAGAGCATGTCGATCTGCCGATTGTGCTTTACAACATTCCCGGTCGGACTGCCAGGAACATGGAACCGGAAACGATCTGCCGCGTGGCCGACACCTGCCTGAGTGTCGTGGCGATCAAGGAATCCACGGGGCTGATGGATCAGGCCTCACAGATTCTGTCCGCTTCCGACCTGACACTGCTCTCCGGTGACGACAGTCTGACGCTGCCCTTGATGGCACTGGGTGCCAGCGGTGTTGTGTCGGTGGCTGGTAACATCGTCCCCAAAGACGTCAAGGCGATGGTCACAGCGTTCAAATCCGGTGACGTCGCGACAGCTCAGCAGCTGCATCACAAACTCTTCCCGTTGTGCCGCGATATGCTGGGACTTTCGACGAACCCGATTCCCGTCAAGGCCGCCATGAAGATGATCGGGATGGATTGTGGAGAGGTGCGGCTTCCTCTGACCGCTCTGACGGAGGCGCAGCTGGCCGAGCTGAAGACAACATTGCAGCGTTTTGGTTTACTGTGATGGATTTCGCCAACAATCACATTCACTAAGATCGTTAAGATCGCTAAGATCACGGCGTCCCGGGTGGTCGATCCGTGTTGCGGGAGTTCCCGGAGTGATTCCGCGCTGAAAATGCGTCCGGATCTGCGGTTGGTAACGATTGCAACAATTGTCGCGACGCCCACATTTGGTTGAATTCCTGGAACATGACGCCACGTCCTCCTGATGTGACATACAGTTGCTGCAGCGATGCCTTGAGGTGTCGCAGATTCTCCCCACGTTGCTTCTCGGATTCGTGGTCCTGAGTGCGGACAAACCTCTGCTGTTCAGGAACATCCCGAAGCGAAGATGATTGCCGCTGACTGTGTCCACACTTTCCTCCATCCAGCGCAGTGCAGGTCTGTCAGGCGACAGTCTGACACCAGCCATACCGACAGACACCAGTGGAGTCCTGATTCGGTTGCTGGCGTTGGCGGACGATGCGCGGAGGAAGCAGACTGCGGGGCCGGAACGCCAGATTATTCCACGCGACCTGATGACACTCTTGCTGCGTTGTATGAAGCTGCAGGAT
Source organism: Planctomycetota bacterium (assembly GCA_031416875.1). Lineage (GTDB taxonomy): Bacteria > Planctomycetota > Planctomycetia > Planctomycetales > Planctomycetaceae > SXXK01. Next base: position 6,471 of record JANOUN010001352.1, read on the forward strand.
CCGGCTTCGCTGATGCACGCTCAACGAATTGCCGCAATCTCCAGCGGAATTTCCAAGCTGTTGGGCTGGGATGACGAACAGCGTCGATCCCTGGAAATCGCAGCGCTGCTGCACGACGTGGGCAAGATCGGCGTCCCCGAACACATCCTCAAGAAGCCGGGCAAGCTCAGCAGCGAAGAACACGACTTCGTGCTGATGCATCACCATGCCGGAGTCAACCTGCTGCAGGTCATGCATGTTGATCCTGCAGTCGTTTCGATGCTCACCATGCTTCACGAAGATTTCGACAGTGCCGGAATCATGGATGGAGACAACGGTCCGCAGACAGGACTCTCACTGGGATCACGCATCCTGGCCGTGTCCGATGCCTATGATTCCCTCAGTTCGCCCAAGTCTTATCGTCGGGGGATGACGCACAAGGAAATCCTCAATATGCTTGAGGAACAGTCCGGCAGTCGTTACGACGGCAACGTCATTCGCACGCTGAATCGCTGGTTCGAGAAGGATGGCGATTCGCTGTTCCGCTACAGTGATCCATTTCAGCAGCAACCTCATGCCACGGAAGTCGGTGATCAGCAGCGAAATGAAATCGTCGTGATCGCACAGTTCATCAATGTGCTGTACCAGTTTCAACAGTTGTATGATGGCTATTATGTCGTCGATTCCAATGGAAACTATTGCATCTGGAGCGATGGCATGGCGGGAATGACCGGTCTGCCGCTGCAGAGCGTCCTGGGACGTACATGGCAACCCGTCGATGTCCAGTTGCAGTCGCTGACTGACAATCAGCCAGCACCGGGAAATCGTGAGTCTACGATGCTGGGCCAGGTACTCCAGAATGGTCGTCCGCTGTTTGCCACGCGGCTGTGCCGTGTGAGTGAATCGCGGCATTTGAAAGTTGATGTGTATTCCATGCCGATTGTCGGGGAAGGCGAACATGTGTTCGGTGCCGTACAGTTATTGCGAAGCACAAGTGGCGTGCGCCGACAAAGTCATGAATACGTGGAACTGAAACTGGCCGCGACGCGCGACGCGCTGACAGGCGTGGCCAATCGCGGACAGCTGGAGACACAACTGCGTCACATGATCGAGGACTTTCATGCACAGGAAGGGACTCGTCATTTGAGTACCATCTTTCTGGATGTGGATAAGTTTAAGCGAATCAATGATACGTACGGCCATAAAATCGGCGATCAGGTGCTGGTCGACCTGACGCGGATGCTGCAGAATGAAACGTATTCTTCCGAAGTGATCGGACGATACGGGGGCGAAGAATTTGTCATTCTGTGTCCGGATACGGACCTGGATTCGGCCGTCCGCCGCGCCGAACGGCTGCGTCATGCGATCGTGAAGAGTTCGATTGGCGGCACCTCTTCGCTCAACGTGACATCGTCATTCGGCGTGTCAACCGCCCGGTTGGGTGACACAGTGCATACTCTGCTGGAACGAGCCGATGTCTGTTTGTATCGCGCCAAGGAAACAGGGCGCAATCGGACATGCTGGGAAACAGAAGTTGTCGATGCCGAGGCTCAGAAGAAAGCGACCGTCGGACAGGATCAACCACAGTTCATTTTGAAAGACGGTCAGCTTGAATTCCGCGAACGCATTGAGGTTTCCACGTCACTGGATCTGACGGCCATGAAGCTGCACGCCTTCATTCGTGAATACAAGGTTGAAATTCTGAGCCAGGATCACTCGCAGATGAAGATCCGTATCGGAAAACTGGGATTCACTCGACGCTGGGGCAGTACGACGAACCGAAAGCCACTGGAAATTGAAGTCCAGTTCGAAACCACCCGTTCGGCGGCCGGACCTGACGGGAAATCCAGGACAGCGCGTGTGGTGTCCATCGTCGCCGTTCCGTACGGTCGCCCACCGGATGCCGAGACGTTCGCACAGCGCTGCGGAATCCTGATGCGGGAACTGCGGGAATATCTACTGGGGACATAATAAAAACCCCCATACTGCTATCGACGCGGTTCGGCGAGCGTGACTTCTGTTTCTTTCACTTCACTGCCGCGTTTGAAGCTGAGTTTCAGTTTGTCGCCGGGTTTTGACTCAATCAGAATCTCAATCATCGTTTGATAACCTTCAACCGTGGTTTCGTCGACCTTCGTGATGACGTCGCCAGTTTGAAGGCCGCCAGCCTGTGCCGGAGAGTCTTCCCGCACGGATCGGATCACGATGCCTTCGGTGCCACTGGCAGCAAGGTCCGGCTGAATGCCAAGGAAGGGGGCTCTGCTGGCTGCTCGACGTTTACCTGACTGCGCCGCAATGAATGTCGGTGGTTTTTCCAGGCCATCAATTCCTCGCAGCAGTTGTTCAGAATAGTCGATGACGGATACGG
>JANOUN010001353.1:0-2288 GCA_031416875.1 Planctomycetota bacterium
CCCGACGAAGGCAACGTGATCGATTTTATTCGCGCGCAGGGATTGCGACCAGGGCAGTACATATTTCCGATGGCTCGGACCAAAGAAGCAATGGCTGACGAAGCAAAAAAACTGCGGATGCTGTCGGGGCCGTGGGGGACACTGAATATCTGGAGTCGTCAGGTCAACATGGGCCGCAATCTGCTGCAGTCATTCGTCTTTTATCTGGTGACGAGCTTTTTCGTGGCTTATCTGGGAACTCTGGCACTGGAGCCAGAGTCTGCCTTTTCAAAAGTGTTTCAGGTCACAGGCACTGCAGGAATTCTGGCGTATGCCTTCGGGCATGTGCCCAATTCAATCTGGTTCGGAACGCATCGCCGACCGATGTGGATGGATGTCATCGATGGCGTTTGCTTTGGATTAATCACCGGACTGATTTTCGCAGCGTTCTGGCCATAATCGCCTATGCCTGTTTTTGATTTTCGCTTTACCGTCGCCGCTCCGCTGGAAGCCGTATCGGCTTTCCACTTCCAGACCGGTATCCTGAAAGCGCTCACGCCGCCGCTCATGATCATGCAGGTTCACCGCTTTGATCCGCTCGCGAATGGCTCCATCGGTGAATTTACGATATGGATGGGACCGATTCCCGTGCGCTGGGTCGCCGAACATTCCGAAGTGAGCCAAACCGGATTTATCGACACACAAACTCACGGTCCAATGAAATTCTGGAAACATACGCATCGATTCAACCGCATCACCGCGGACATCACAGAGGTGCATGAACACATTGAATTTGCACATCACCCCGGACTGCGGGGTTTGTGGTCACGCATTCTCTTTCCCCGCGCCGCCCTGATCACCCTCTTCTCATATCGCCGCTGGGCCACCCGCCGCGGTGTGAGGCGATTCACCGATAAGAACTTTCCGTAGCTGAATTCACAAGAATTCAGACTTTCCCTGAATTCCTGCGAATTCAGCTACAGGCCTGCTCTCGTAGCCTGACTCTCCGAGTCGAGTGCCGTTTCGCAGGCTTGAATTGATGACTCAGATCAAACGAAATTTGCATTTTCCCTGGTGTTCGTGAATTTCTACACTCTGCTCACGAATCGAGTGAGATTCTTACGGAACGCGGGGTAAGCTTCCAGCTTGCCAATTGAGATAAATCGCAATCTGGAAGCTTACGCCACATCGGCCACAACCATTGAACCGGAGTCCAATCGCGATGCAGGAGAATCCCTACGGAGCCACGTTTTACTCAGAGCAGTCCGCGCCAACAGAGCTGAAACATTCGGGCGTCGGCATCGCCTCATTTGTGCTGAGCATGCTCTCGGGCCTGAGTCTGTTTGTGCTGTTTGGCGTGGCGGGTTATATGGAGGCGCAATCGCCTGCCGGCATGAGCGAAGATGATCCCACGACGATGCTGCTCGGAGTGGCATTGATCGGTGCCGGAATGGCACAGTTTCTGGCATTCATTCTGGGAGCCGTCGGACTGTTTCAGCCGAACCGAAAAAAGATCTTCGCAATCCTCGGCACGATCTTCAGTCTGCTCGCCATTCTGACATTCGGAGGTCTCATGGTGGTGGGCTTTGTCATTCAGGCGCAGGGCGGCTGATTGTCGCTCGCTGCGCCCTGAGAATTCCTGACCTCATTCTGAGTGCCGCTTACGCGGCTGTCAGATAAATCATGAGACACGTCTGACACGAGGCAATTGACGTCGTGACAGGAAACAACATGGGCGCACGCCATTTCCACATGAACATCAACGTCGATAACACGAGCAAAGTGCCCGCCAGTTTGACGCGTACAAAGACGCCAGCTTGCCCGCCTGCAATCTCCAGCAACCAGAGTTGCCAGCGGCGAAATTCCTGAACTGTCCCGTGGAAGGTGAGTGCAATCGCAGCTGTCATCAGTTTGCTCCTCAAAGCAGGTATGGTGCGTGCGGCATCAACAGATCAGCCGCAGTCGCAGTCCAGCGATCACGCTATGATTCATTCACAGCGTTAAGTTTCCTCATGCGGTTCGGCGAAGAACGCATGAAGGAGCCAAAGGCAAAGCCCGCGTCAGTCGCGCACGTTCCCGCAAGCGACGCACTGCGTTTCTGCAAATCGTCATGTTCGCTGGACGCATGGAGTGATTGCGTCAACCTGATCACTGCGTCCCGAATTCTATACCGCACGCGGTTGGCATTGGCTCGTTTAACCGCGTGCCCAGCGGGCCGCGATTGTTCGATTTGAAATTTCGTATTTGAGATTTGAGATTTAAAATGCGAAGCGCCGGGCGTTGCCCGCGCGGTTAAACGAATGTGCCAT
>JANOUN010001354.1:0-1828 GCA_031416875.1 Planctomycetota bacterium
CCTGGCTGAGGCGAGTAGATTTCCTCCGGGGCGGCAGAAGCCGTTGGTTCAGCCATTATGAGTGTTCCTGATCTGTGGGACGTCCGGGAATTGCATGCCCTGGAATTGTCCGAACTGCGGCTTCAGATGCAAGGAACCACGCCCGATTGTTGGAACAGCCGCTTCAGAAATTTTCCGGCAGGCAATGTTGCCCCCGACGGTGATTCCTTTGTGCTGACATGTGAAGACGGCGCGGCACGGCGGGTCGCCATCGAATGGCACTTGTCCAGGATAGTCGTCTTTCGCTCCGCGAAAGAAACACCGCTTTTGCAGAGCAACAGGAGACACTCGACGGCTTCCGGATGTAAACCAAGTGCCATCAGGTCGCTATTGCCGGTCCTTGACGGATCGGTAGGGTTTTTCTCCCGTGAATCTCACCTGGCAGAGCGAGTGAGCTTCGTCCACTGCCAAAACCGCTGGCATTCGCTGTCAAAACCTGTATCCTGGAGCGAATCAGCACTCCAGGACTTTGTGTCCTCATTTGTTGCAGGTCACAAATTGATCAACTTGATTGCTTCTTCCGGCAAAGAACAGGTGCCTCGTGCTTTTCTTGGTTTGACGCGGCCACTAGAATACGCGATCTTGGCCAGCTTGAAGTGGCACGGTTTGTTGTACTGAAATAGAAGGAAAATCGAATGCAGGTTGCAATTACCTGTCGTCACGGCAGTATCCGACCGGAACTGCGCGAATACATCACCCGCAAAGCTGAAAAGCTGGTCAAGTACCTCGATACTGTAAGCGAAATTGACGTTACGATCGAATTTGAAGGGCCGCGTGTCTCTGTCGAAATGCTTGTTGAAATCGACGGCTATCACACGATTGTCGCACATGTCGAAGGTGAGGATGCGGGCGCAGCCTTCGACAAGACGCTCCATAAGATGGAGCAACAAGTGCATAAGCACAAAGAAAAGCAGCGGGACCATCGGCATAAGACGTCAATCGCGGACGCCACTCAACAGGCGGAAAAAGCGATTGAGACCGACGAAACTCAGACGGCCGAATAAGCGATTCTCAGAATCGATTTCTCGGTTCCAGTTTTCCCTGAGGATCACTGCGGTCGTAGATCTGCCGTCTGTTAGAATCCCGTAATGGTGCCTTTGAGACGGTGCCTTTTAGTTGAAGCACTGTGCCGGATCAGTTTGTTAAGGCAGCAGACTCATCTTTTCGCGTTGATCATTTCTGATCATACATCCGGCTATTGCTGATTTGAAGACTGTGAGAGACAATATGAAATTGACTGAGTTTGTGATCCAGAATGCGATCCTTCCGAATCTGAAAGCGACAGCTAAGGAAGAAGTCATTCGTGAAATGGTGACGCATTTGACAACTGCTGGCGCATTGAAAGCGGCAGACGAAGAAGCAGTTGTCGCTGCCATCCTGAAGCGTGAAGAGCTGGGATCGACCGGGATCGGGAATGGTGTGGCTGTACCGCATACGAAGCATGCATCTGTGGACAAGCTGTCAGCCATGGTGGCGATTTCCCGCACGGGCGTGGATTTTTCCAGCCTGGATGGAGAAGATGTTTTCATTCTGTTTCTGCTGATCTCACCGCCGGATCGTCCAGGAGATCATCTTCGCGGCCTGGAGAACATTTCCCGTCACCTCCGCAGTCAGGACTTCTGCAACTTTCTCAAGCAGTCTTTAACGACGACGGATATCTGGGATCTGCTCACAGAAGCAGATGATGGCGATCGAGATGCCTAGTGCTCTGTCAAGGCTTGGAAAAGGGGCAAGGCTTGGAAAAGGGGTCAGGAACCAATAGCCAAATGGCCCGAAGGGTGCTGCGCAC
>JANOUN010001355.1:0-5779 GCA_031416875.1 Planctomycetota bacterium
GCCCGCTAGCGACCGGTAACTGCTGTAAAACACAGGAAAACAGTTACCGGCGGCTAGCGCCGAGCCGCTCACAATTCTAAACCAATTGCCATTGGGCCAGCGCCATTCCGCTCATCGTGTCAAGACCACACCCCGGATTCATTCCATCCCGCCGACTTCTTTCATCTCCAGCTGTTTCATTTTACGGTACAGGTTGGATCGATGAAGGCCGAGAAGTATAGCGGCGTCGGTCATATTGTCGGCCACATGATGAATACCGCGTCGGATAAAATCTCGTTGAAATTCGCGGGTCGCTGCATCCAGACCCAGATCCAGCGCAGGCAGTTTTGAATTGTCGGATTCAGGACTCAGAATAAACGCCAGATCCTCAGGTTCCACGCGATCTGTGGGGCACAGGAATGCGATGCGTTCCATCAGGTTGCGCAGTTCGCGAACGTTGCCGGGCCATGCGTGGGACTGCAAACGCCGCCGAGCTTCCGACGACAACTGCAGCTGCGGGCGCTTCGCCTGCACGGCAAAGCGACGCAGAAAAAACTCCGCCAGTGGCAGGATGTCTTCCGGCCGTTCACGCAGTGCCGGAAGATCGAGCGTGACGACTCCCAGGCGATAATACAGATCTTCGCGAAACTTCTTCGCCCGGACCGCTTCGCTCAGATTGGAATTCGTCGCCGCGATGATGCGCACATTGATCGGAATGGTTTGGGAACCACCGACGCGCGTAATCACCTTCTGTTCCAGCACACGCAGCAGCTTCGCCTGGCCACCGACGCTCATGTCGCCGATTTCATCCAGAAACAATGTGCCACCGTCTGCCAGTTCAAACTTGCCCTGACGCATATCCCGGGCGTCCGTGAAGGCACCGCGTTCATGGCCGAAGAGTTCGCTTTCCAGCAGCGATTCTGTCAGCGCGGCGCAGTTGACGGCGACGAACGGACAATTCGCGCGATTGCCTTCGAAATGCAGTGATTGCGCGACGACTTCCTTTCCCGTGCCGCTTTCTCCCAGTACCAGAACCGGCAGGTCCGTTGATGCCAGCCGTCGCACAGTGTCGCGCAGCGCGGAAATCGCCATGCTGTCGCCCACGATCGACACGCCCTTTGTGACTTGCTCCGCCAACTGGCTGTGACTGCGATGCAGCAGGTTGCGTTCCTGCAGATTCCGGAGGGCGACCGCGGCCTGAGTTCCCAGCTGCGACAGGCATTCGATATCGTCCTGAGTAAACGGACGATTGTCGTTCTGATTGATCGCTTCGAACGCGCCGACAGTGTTGTTCTGCGCATCTCGCAGCGGGACGCAGATTAAATTCCGAGTTCGATAACCGTACTTGCGATCAACCTCCTGATTGAAGCGTGGATCTTCGTAGGCCTCATCGACGTTGATCGATTTTCCAGTCCGCAGCGTTTCCCCCACAATGCCTTCGCCCGCAGGCAATCGCAGTGATGAATTCTTGACACCCAGGGCGGGGCGAGCTTCCACTTCATTGCGTTCGCGATCCCACAGGAAAATACTGCTGCGATCGCAGTTGAGCAGCCGTGTTGCTTCCAGTGCAATCAGTTCCAGCAACGGCGCGGCGTCTTCCGCCATCGACAATCGCGAGGCAATGCTCAGCGTTGAACGCAGTCGATCGATCTGCTTACGGGTTCGCAAATCGTGATCCACCAGTGTCAGTGCCATCGATAACGACCGAGCCATCATCAGGCCGGATTCGGCGAGGTCATCGTCGGCATGGCGTCCGGCCGTGACAAGCAGATGTGCAAATGGCGAATTGGCAGTGAGCGGAAAAGCCGCGAGGATTTTGCCCTGTTCCGTACGGCTCACACCCGCCGCATCCCGATCCAGTGATTCATCCCACAGCGAAACAGGACGCACGGACATTGCCTGCTGACCATGTTCGGCGATCACATCCCAGCCGGGCCCGGGAACACGTCGAGCCAGACCAATCCACTGGACAGACAATTCCGAAGCGATTTCGGACAATGCCGTACGAATAAATGCCTCGAAAGTCTGAACTTTGAGAGCATCCGACAGCAATTTCCCACTCAACTGCATCAGCGTTCCGCTGGCCGAACCCGGTGACAACATTGAAACCTGGGACAACGTTTTCCATTCAATTGCAGCCACACCATGATCCTTCATGAACCTCGCGGTCGCCCGCCGAGCGATCTGTATTCAATTCCACCTTATATCAGCGGCATTGCAGTCACCCTATTTCCATCCGCATGCCACAGAAGCCATCGATATGACTACCGCAGACTCATGTGCGCCATCGGGATGACGGCACGTAAGGTTAACCGACGAATCAAAACCGTCAATCGGCTTTCGAACAATTTGAGCGTGTGGTCATTGAACGCAAAACGCGATGCTGCGAACCAGTGTCATTCCGCTCAGAAGAATGCGTTAATGATTCAGCAAAAACTCGCTGCTGTTCAGGAGCGCCCAGAAGATGTCGGCCATAGCGGATTTTGCGTCGCCGGTTGTGCCGCCGTCGGTGATGAATTTGCCGAATATAGCTCGTTCGGAATCCGTCGGTTGGCGGCTGAAGGCAGCGACGAACAGCGTGTCGAGTTTTTCGTCATCGGTCATCAGCGGAAAATCGGCAACGGCACGCAGGGTTTGACTGTTATCGAGTGTCGTTGCGTTATCGATGAATTCTCCGTTCATCATCGCGAGCGCCTGCAGGATGGTCGTTTCTTTCATCAGCGGTGATTCTGTTTCGTCGCGAAACAGTTCCAGAAATCGCCCGCGCGGAGTCTCTCCATCGATCACAAACGGGTTGTCCGTGCGGTAGGGCTGATAGTATCCCACGGCTTCCGCCAGGCTGTCGAAGAATTGCTCGGGAGTCAGGCCTCGCAGCGCGGCGCGGGCGAATTGTGTCGGATCGGACTGACTCTCATGCGTCTGGCGACTCGTGGTTTGATAGACACGTGTCGACGTGATCGTGCGGACCAGGAACTTCAGATCGTAATCGTGAGCGATAAACTGTTCGGACAGCAAATTCAAGACGTCAGGATGCGACGGCGGATTATTGTCAGAAAAGTCATCGATAGGTTGCACGATGCCCTGCCCCAAAAACTGCGCCCACAGACGATTGACGGCCATTTTGGCAAACCAGGGATTGTCGCGAGCTGTCACCCAATCGGCCAGAACTCTGCGTGGCTGAGCTTTTTCCTGCCATTCTGGTTCGACGCCGGTTAAAAACTTCGCGGTGACGACGTCACCGGTCGAAGGGACGCGAATGGAATGCACGTCGTTGTTTTCGCGCATGTTCATCATCGCGGGATTATCAGGAGCGGCATTGTCCGGCTGCTGAAATCCGGAATAGAACGCCGCCATGTTCCAGAACTGATCCCGCTTCCATTTGTCGAACGGATGGTCGTGGCATTGAGCACAATCCAGCCGCACGCCAAGGAAGGCACGGGATGTGCCGGTGGCAAGATTCTCCGGTTGCAACTGGCGGACAATAAAGAAAGCGCTGGGAGAATTTGCAGACTGCAGCAGGCCAGGTTGATTGTTTCCAAAGTCTATCGGCGTCGTGATCAGCTCGCGTACAATCTGGTCGTACGGCGTGTCCTCAGAAAAATGTTTCCACAGCCAGGCCTCGAATCCAGGCACCAGGGCGCGCGTGCCGGGTTCGTTGAACGCCTGAGGAATCAAGGCATTGCGCCAGATGATCGTGAAGTGTCGCACGAATGCCGGGCCGTCGAGCAGTTGTTCGACCAATTCGCTGCGTTTGGCGGCGGACGTGCTGGAAAGAAACTCCCGGGTTTCTGATGCGGCCGGGATTCGTCCGGCAAGATCGAGATACAGCCGCCGCACGAATTCTTCATCCGTCGCGGCGGGCGCAGGTTCCACGTGGCTGCTCGTCCAGGCCGCTGAAAACAGGCGATCGATTTCGCCCGCCGTCTCCGCCACGGATTTCGGAACATTGCTGGCGATGTCAGTTTCCTGAGCGTACAAGCTCGCATTCATCGCGAGCCAGATTGCCAAAATCAATTGAGTTTTCACAGTGGGCTCCACACGCGGCTGCAGATTGGCATAAAGTTCACGCATTTCATCGACGTCCGGCGTACGCAGGATACTCGTTTCGATTTTGGTTCGCATCCGGAAGAAGTGAACCGAGACGCAGAATTGTCTGTTGAAGTTGGTGAATCTGGATTCAACTCGTGTTTTTCGGACCATATTTGTTGTGACGCTGTCTCCTGATCCTGTCGCCAACCGACTCACAATGGCCATCAACGAGCTGGACATCGGTGGTGCTGAGCGGGCGTTCGTCAGGATTGCCATCGGACTGAAATTCATTGGCTGGAAGGTTCGTGTGATCAGCCTCCGCGATGCCGGGCCGCTGGCGGAGCCTTTGCTCCAGGCAGGAATCACGGTTGAAGCACTGCATTGCGGTGGTGCCGCTGATTTTCGCGCAGTCAGTCGTCTGCAGCGGGAGTTGCTGAAGAATCCGCCATCGGTGCTGCTCACGTTTCTGCACCAAGCCAACATCGCGGGACGTCTGGCTGCGAAACGTGCTGGCGTCAAGACCGTCATCTGCGGGGTGCGGGTTGCCGACCGTCGCTGGGCGATGCGTATCTCGGAATGGCTGACGAAGCGGTATGTCACGCACTACGTTGCTGTCAGTCGCACGGTTGCGCTGGTTCATCGCGACTTGTGTGGTATCGCGCCGAAACGTGTCGATACGATTTACAATGGCGTGGATCTTGAAAAGATGAGTGCTGCCGTTGCCGTTTCGCGAAGCGTGTTGCACTGCCATGACGATGATCAGGTGATTCTTTGTGTTGGGAGACTGAGTGCCCAAAAAGCTCCGCTGGATGTCATCGAAGCGTTCGATGAACTGCGGCGGCTGGATCCGACCGGTCATGCGCATCGAAAACTGGTGTTTGTCGGCGATGGACCATTGCTGCCTGCGGTCGAGAAACTCATCCGGAAGAAACGACTTGACGACCATGTGCATCTCCTCGGATGGCGTTCGGATGTTGCGTCGGTCATGAAAGCGGCGACTGTGCTGGTGCTGGCTTCGAAATGGGAAGGCCTGCCGAACGTGATCCTGGAGTCCCAGGCGGCGGGTCTGCCGGTTGTCGCGTCGGCCGTCGATGGTTGTCTGGAAGTCATCGACGAAGGTCGGACCGGGCGACTGTTCCCACCGGGCGACACACAGCGTCTGGCTCATATTCTGCAGGAGCTGCTTGGGTCGAAAAACGGCTCAAGCGACGCTGAGCGAGAAGCACGGGCTCGGCTGGCGATGAATGCCCATGCATTCGCCACGCGTTTTTCATGGGAAACATGCGTCGCAGAATACGATGCCTTGCTGCGAAAACTCCAATCCGTCGAATCTGTCCCGTCGCCGCTGCCCGATCAGTAGATGAAGCGGCGTTTGATCCGTCAGCATTCGACAAGCTGATTTCCTATTCGAGTCCTCAACTGCCCCCGTGATTTTGTGCATGGCCGGACTGCTGGTGTTATATTAGTCGTGAGTCAACATCTACACGTCTTGAGAGCAGTGGGTCCGTTGGGAAAATGGCAGTACATTATTCCACAATCAGTCTGTTCTCAGGCTTCCCTCTAGCCCTTAAACAAGCGACCTCCTCACGGCTTTTCGGCGTCAAAAATCGGGTTCAATGACAAATGAAGTGCGCGACTGCACCATGATGACTTAGGCGACACTGCAATACGGAGTTGTTTGGACCGATTTGAAACGGAGATGTGGAGTAGCAGATCTGGGATTCGTCCTGAAGGGGCGACGGAATCCAGCCTGGGCCAACGGCCCAGGAAA
>JANOUN010001356.1:0-3543 GCA_031416875.1 Planctomycetota bacterium
GGTAAGCTTCCAGCTTGCCAGGTGAGTTCAAACACGGTGGCTTTTCTTCATTGCTCGGCAAGCTGGAAGCCTGGCATCCGCTTGACGAAAACTCTTGTATTTTGAACGGCAATGACAAGCTGGAAGCTTATCCCACTGGCACCGGGCCGAAAAAGTGGCGTTTTCCTGAGTGTTTTCAACGCTGGCAGAAATCTCCAACGTCTGTTCACGTACCGGCGTAGACGTCCATGCGGCTCGGAATGCGCTTGAGATCTGCTGTTTTGTACGAATCTGAAAGTACCGTCGTGATGAATTTTGCCCGGATGTTTGCGCAAGTCACCGTTGATGCCAAAGAAATTGACTGGACATGGACATGGCTGACCGTGTTCGGACTCGTGGTCGGTCTTGTCACATTGTCGTACACCACTCGGATCGGTGTGATTGCCCGGGCGACGACGAAAGAAGCGATTCGACAACCGTTGTTCATTCTGCTGCTGTTGATCTCAGCCGCCATCCTGATTCTCAATTCTGTGATGCCGTTCTTCACGCTGGAAGACGACGTCAAGATGCTCAACGAATGCGGACTTGCCACTCTTCTGATTTCCGGAGCCCTGCTGGCGATCTGGACGGCGGGAACCAGTATCACCGCAGACATCGAAGGCAAGACGGCCATGACGCTGCTCAGTAAGCCGATCGATCGTCGTCAGTTCATCCTGGGAAAGTACGTCGGAATTGTACAGGCCGTGATCTGGATGTTCGTGATTCTGACGGCCATCTTTTCGGTGCTGATCTTTTTCAAGGTCGGATACGACCAGCGGGAACGGTCTGAAGAAGTGACGCCGCGATGGGAGTGGAATGAAGTGATGGGCGTGGAACTTCCAATCCCGCATCCGGATCGCACTCGGGTTATCGGTCAGATTCTGCCGGGTGTCGCGCTGGCCTTCCTGCAAGTGTGTGTGTTGGGAGCGATTGCTGTCACGGTGGCGACTCGGCTGCCAATGGTCATGAACCTGGTGATTTGTTTCGCGGTGTTTGTGATTGGGAACCTGACCGAGGTCATGGTGAATCGCAGTGTGGCGGGCGACGCGAATGAATCCGTGACGTTCATGGCGAGGCTGATTTCGATGGTCATGCCGTCGTTGTCGGCATTCAATGTTTCGTCGGCAGTCGCGACCGGGCGGATTGTGCCGCAGGATTACCTGGGTTCCAGCCTGCTTTATGCGCTGGCTTACATTACGGCCATGATGTTGCTGGGGTTTATTCTGTTCGAAGACCGCGACCTTGCATAATGATCTAAGTTCTCTCGGAAGTGCACACGGAACGACAGAAACTGGGTAAACCGTGTTCGTTGACGTCGGGTTACTGCATGATTCTGTGGCATATTACCTGCCGTCGGCGGGTTTGACTGTTGTGATCGTCTGTGTTCGCGACTACCTTGCGGACAGGCTCATCCCGGCGTGAATAGTCATCGGAGGCAGATTTCGTGTCCGATCCGAACGTACAAGACTTCGATCGTATTATTTCATTTCGATCACTTGGCCGAGTGCGGTTTCTTCCGGCCGTGGCTTGCGCGTTGCTTTCCGCACTGGCGCTGGCAGGCGGTCTCGTTTCTGTGACTGCCTTGTTCTGGCTGCTGGTTCATGTGGATTCGGGTCTGACAAATACCGAAAACCGCACGACCGGGCTGCTGGATCTGGGCGGAAGAATTGCGTCGCATCCAGCAGGCGGTGCGTTCTCTCGACTGATCCGCTCCGTGAATTGGTTGCAGTCAACCGGTTCTGCCGTCGTATTCCTGCTGACGACGATTTGTCTCTTTGTGCTGTTGCGATGGGCGCTGCGGTCAGTCGCGGAAGCGATTGTGGAAAATCGCGTTGCGGCGTCCGTCCAGAGGCTGCGACAGCACATTCACCGCAAATCGATTCGCCTGGAACCGTCCGATTTTTCCGGAGAACACGTCGGCATTGCCGACCGCTTGTTTCGGGAATCGACGGTGTTCCTCGAAACCGCAGGAGGCCGCTGGGGAGGCATCGTACTGACTTCGGTGGCGGATATGATCGTGCTCGTTTCGGTCGCGCTGCTGACTCAATGGCGGGTGGCACTGGAAACGCTCGTTCCTCTTCTGCTGATCCGATACGCGATTCGTTTTGAAGCGCAACGGAGTGATTCGTCACTGCGGTTGCTGTCCGAACAGGTCACGCGCGGTCTCGCTCGAATGGCAGAAGGGCTGAGAAAGACCCGCATTGTGACGGGGTTCGGCATGGAGCAGGCAGAACATGACCAGTTTGAAAACAATCTGACTCAGTATCGCGAGCGATGCCGTCATGTGCGGAATCAACAGAATCTTGGCGTGTGGGTCCATCGCATCTTGATGTTGCTGCTGGTTGCTGTGCCCGCTGCGTTTCTGGTGACGCACATCGTCAGGGATGGTTCCACCGGCGTGACCGCGGGTCTGCTGATTGTGGGATGTCTGTATTTTCTGTCAGTGGCGATTGGCCGGTTTGAAGACGTGCAGTCACTGAAAACGGAAGGAAACGTTCGTGCCGCAGAAGTTGTGTCCTTCATCAATCGCGTGCCATTGGTGAGTCAGGCTCCGGGGGCCAGCTTTCAGGAACCGATGTCGCGCAGCCTGATGTTTGATCAGGTCGTGTTTTCGCCGGTGCAGTCCCCGGGCTTGATCCGAGGACTGGATCTTCGCGTGAGTTTTGGTGAAACGGTGGCTTTGTTGTCTCTGCACCGCGAAGCGGCGTTTGCTGTGGCCAGTATGATCCCCAGGTTCATCGATCCGGACCAGGGCCAGATTCTCATCGATGGTCGCGATATCCGCGTTTCGACGCTGGAATCGCTCCGAGCCGAAGCCATCATGGTCGGTGGCAATGACCCCGTCTTTAATGCCACAGTGCTGGAGAATATTACCTGCGGCCAGGCAGACATTACGCGTCAGCAGGCGCTGGATGCGGCAAAGCTGGTGCATGCCGATCACTTTGTGCGAACTCTGCCTAAAGGCTATGAAACGGTGCTGGGTGAATATGGCGTGGCGCTGGATCGCGGGCAGGCGTTTCGATTAAGCCTGGCGCGTGCCATCGTGCGTCAACCCGCGTTGCTGGTGATCGAAGAGCCAAATATCCTGCTGGATGCATCAACAAAGGCGATGCTGGATGACGCCTATCAGCGGATCTCAGGAAATCGCACGGTGATTTTTCTGCCCACGCGATTATCTACCGTGAAGAAATGCTCGCGAATCGTGCTGATTCACGATGGCAAAATCGCCGTCGATGGCGTCCACGATCAACTCGTGCGTTCCAGTGAGCTCTATCGCCACTGGGAATACGTCAGATTCAATCCCTTCCGCAGCGATACGGACGCGGGGGCATGATCTGCTGTGCCCGCCGCGGGAAATGCACTTTCAGCCTGAGCAGACACGTTCTCAGCGGCAGGACACGATTGTCGAAACCGGTCGCTCCGACTACAGTTCGCAGATTTCCATCATTCAGCACACACGTTACCGGAGCGATAAGACATGGTGTTTCGACCGCAAACCAAGGCCAAATTGGCCAAGAAATCAAA
>JANOUN010001357.1:0-1977 GCA_031416875.1 Planctomycetota bacterium
CGCCAGGAGCGTCGAAAGGCAGATTCCAATTTCACCACGCCGCAATTCGGGAAAACTGAGCGTACAGCCGCCGCGACCGGCATCCTTCATTCCCAGCGCCCGTTCCTGAGCTCGCAGTTCGGAGACATCGCACCGCAGGTCCCGATTCCAGTCCACACCATTCAGAGCCAGGTCCAGGTGCGCGTCAAAAATCAGCATTCAGTTCTCCGGAAATCAGTGGACTGGCGAAAATCGGGTGACGGGAAGTCTGCACACGGTCGTGGAAAAACCGTCGTCCGTCAATTCAATGACGCGATAGCCCGGCGGTGCGGCGACAAATACGGGCTGACTTCCCGCGGGACTGAACTGGATTCCCGTTGCCGGCGTCGTGAAGATTTTCGCATTGCCAACCTGACTGCCGAATTCATGATGCACATGACCACAGCAGACCAGCTCAATGCGACTCTCAGAAATGAACAACTCCTGGAGCAGTTCTTTGCCGGACAGTCCGATCGGGTCCATCCACAGGCTGCCGACATCGACAGGCGGATGATGCATGAACAGGGCCACTCGTTGGGGATTTGCCCACTGGATCTGCTGATGGATCCAGTCAATCTGGTCGGATTCAATTCTTCCCGGCACGGCACCCGGGACGTGCGTATCAATCCCAAGGCACAGCCACAGTCCGGCTTTGAAGGCGAAGGTAATTCGATCCTGTCCCACACCGCTGACGCGATCACCGAAGACAGATCTCAACACCGACCGATCATCGTGATTTCCCGGCACCTGCCACAGCCGATCCAGCCAGGGAGTCAAAATCCGTCGCACCGCCTGATAACTCTGCGGCAATTCATCATGCGTATGATCACCCGTCACAACGACATGATCGAACGTTTGACCGGACTCGCCAATCTGCCGGACCACATCCTCCAGAAGTTCCCGCGTCGGGATTCCTTTCAGATACACTTCCGGATCTTTAAACACATGCAGATCGGTGAGTTGCAGAATTCGCACAGTGGCCATGAACTTCAGGTCTTAACATTCATGTTTGGCTTTGGCTTCTTCAAAGAAGTCGAGGCGATGTTCGCGCTGACAGAAATTCTGAAATGTCACCAGCCACCGCTTGAGATCGCGGACAA
The DNA here is from genome assembly GCA_031416875.1 of Planctomycetota bacterium. GTDB lineage: Bacteria > Planctomycetota > Planctomycetia > Planctomycetales > Planctomycetaceae > SXXK01. The sequence goes on from JANOUN010001357.1 coordinate 1,119, forward strand.
CTTCGGCGGCGACGACATCCAGCAGCGAAAGCCGCCACGCCACGCGATTTCGCAGTCTCTGCAACTGATAGATCATCGCATCGTGTTCAGATTCAAGCTGCGTCAACGAATGCAACATCCCTGGGCAATCAGGATACGCGGCGCGCAGTTTACTAAAGCGTTCTCTTCTCTTCTCGGCGGGAATAGCATTTAACAACCCATCCAGCACGACCAGGATCCATCTGCGATTTTCTTCGTCGTAACTTTCACTCAACAGATCGGTGAGATCCCCCAGCAGAAGATACTCCAGCGTCCATTCGGCGTCGTCGCGCACATAGGCAGTTGGAATGTGGTCTCCAGCAGAGCCCTTGGGAGTCGTCCGGCCCCGCGCTGTCGGGACGACACTGTCCTCAGTATCGAAAGGCACCGTCAGCATGGCATCCTCGCCAGTGAGCAGTGACTTTCCGGGATGAGAGTGAATGAGTGTCTCACGAGAATTGTGCTTATTCATCGAACTGCCACCTTCTGAAACGGGACATGCAATTCTACCGGCACAATTCTACAACCAGCCACACTTTTTACAAGGGTTGCAGTCTCCAGGGCCAGGGCTCGCCAGTTTGTCACTATAAAGTAGGGTGTGTGCAGCGAAGCGCAACACACCACTGCGGATCCGCCGACAACCATGGTGCGTTGCGCTTCACTTCACGCACCCTACAGGAATCTTGGCGCGGGCTTCGCCCGCAGCCCAAATCAAGGGGTATGATTGATGTTTGTCTGGCAAAGCAGTGTTCCCTCGCAGGAGAAATGAAGTCCGTGTTTTGCCCGCGAATCGCGCGGATGGGCGCGAATCTGAATCGCGGTCGGGATTGTAACGGAACTT
>JANOUN010001358.1:0-4309 GCA_031416875.1 Planctomycetota bacterium
ACAATTAATGAAGCAGGTGGCCATCGGTCGAAAAAACTGGCTCTTCATCGGCAGCCTTGCCGCCGGTGGCCGCACGGCCGATCTGATGACACTGGTGAGTAGTGCGATCCGCAACGATCTGCATGTCTGGCCCACTTTCTCAAACCCGCATCAAAGGAGTGCTCGACGCCCTGCTCGCCGGCTCAACGGACTATCATTCTCTCCGCCCCGACATCTGGGCCGCCAACCATCCTGATCACATCCGCACTTACCGCAAGGATGAACGTCGAGACCGCGCCGACCGCAAACAACGCGCTCGTGAAGAAAGAAGAAACGCCAGGGGCTGAACTCAACCATTGCCGGAAGGCGCTGGTGGACCGAAATACCAGATGGTGCTGCTGTACGCTTACCAAGAAGCAGCAGGAACTCGATAGTGATGCGGCCATGGAAGAGCTTGCTCGGGAGGCGCAGGAACTCGGTCTGGGGAATGACACTTGAGTCCCTTCACAGCGGTGTTTGATGCCTGTGTCCTGCACCCCGCTGACCTTCGCGACTTTCTGATGTGGTTGGCACGAACACGACTTTTTCGTGCCAAGTGGACGACTCTGATTCACGAAGAGTGGATTCGGAGCGTTGTACGCCGATCGTTCGTGAGATAGAAGAAGTAGCGAATGTCGGGGTACGGCACTCTGTCGCCTTGCTCGACCGACAGGTTCGCATCGTAAACACGGGCGCCGAGTTATCTCGCACCTTATGTTCGTTCCTTTTATCGATGCGTCGCTTGATTGAGTTCTAATGCATCCAGAGCCTTCGGGTCGTTGTGATCCAGCTTCAGCGCATTCTCGCACTTCAACAGGTGGTTGTATTTGACGGCGGCCCCCGTGTTGAACAGTACGACAGTTTCGTCGTGGCGAATCCAGCCGGCGTCTTTCAGGCGGCGAGCGGCGATCCAGATCGCTCCGCCTTCGGGAGCGCAATGAAATCCCTGATGCCGCGCCAGTTCTTCCAACCCCTGCATCAGTTCAACATCGGTCACCGTGATGGCAGTGCCATGGCTTTTCCGCAGAATGTCCAGCATGATGAAGTCACCCACCGCCGTCGGCACACGCAAACCGGCGGCGATGGTGTGCGCATGGGGAAACATGGGTGCCGATGTTGCCCCCGCATGAAAGGCCTTGACAATCGGCGCACATCCTTCGGCCTGCACGACCACCATCCGCGGACGTTTCGGTCCGATCCAGCCCAGCGTCTCCATTTCGTCGAAGGCTTTCCACATTCCGATCAGCCCCGTCCCGCCGCCAGTCGGATAGAGAATTACATCCGGCAGCTGCAGCGAAGACGAACGTCGATGATCTGCGAGGTCGAATGCCAGCTCATAGCCCATCGTCTTCTTGCCTTCGATGCGAAACGGCTCTTTGAGTGTCGATAAATCAAACCAGCCGAATCAATCGCATGCGGCACGGCACAGTCGTCCGCAATCACTGATCAGGCCATTCACCAGACACACCTGAGCACCGCCGCAGGCAGACTCCAGAATGTTGGCGGGTGGCGTATCTTCCGGCACAAAGATAATACACTTCATGCTCGCTCGCGCTGCATAGGCCGTCGCCGCTCCGGCGGCATTCCCCGCCGACGGCAGCGCAACGGTCGTGACTCCCAGCGCGGCGGCTCGCGTGATTGCAGCCGACATGCCGCGCGCCTTGAAGCTTTGAGTTGGATTAAAACTTTCATCCTTGACGAGCAAATCCCCAAAGTCGCTGAACGGACCTCAAGACTTGCACGTCAACAGCGGCGTCATTCCCTCGCCCAGAGAAACGGCTTCTTTCGGAGAATTCACCGGCAGAACTTCATGAAACCGCCACATCGATCGCTCAGTTCGCCGCCGCAGAATCTCGGGCGAAATCACGCTCTTCAGTGACTCAAGGTCGTACCGAGCCAGCAACGGCTTCCCCGCGCGACTGAGCCCCTGCAGTTGAGCGGGGTCATGGGCTTCTCCGGTCAAAGAACATTCCAGGGAGATATGCATTCGAATTCAGAATCCTCACTCCGAGCGGAATTCCCGGTGTCGCAACAGGCATTTGAAGGTCAGTCAGTGTGAGGCGAAACCAGCTCACGATTGATTTAACTGCGGTGGATGCGGATTGTCCATTTATTCTTCATATCGAGTCTGACTCCAGTCTTTCGACAGTCGGCAGAGTTGATCAACGACGTCGGCGTCTTCGCTGCATGCCACGATGCCGGGATAGCGGAGCATTCCGGCGCGCGTGTCCATCCAGAGGTCACGATAATGGACAGGCTGGCGGTTATGGACCCACACGGCATCGCCGCCACGAACCCGCGCGATGTGCATCGAGACCGGAAAGTCGTAGATGTTCGGAGAATGAATGAGCGAACCGGTGTACTCGCCCGTCGCCATGAACGGATAAATGCTGCCCGGCATTTCGTCCGACGTATGACCCGCCAGATTGCGACCTCGAACCACCAGTTGATCGACTTCACGAGCGCGTTGCGTGTCGCGCTGCTGAAAACCGATCAGATAGATTCCCGGACCGGCGTCTGTGCGGCGCGGCGTCAGATCGGGCAGAGAATCCAGGACAACTCGGGCCGTGCGCGATGGATCATCCGGACCGCAGACGATGCGATCAGGAGTGACTTCCACCCATGTGCCGTGCTCACCCATCTCGGGTGCAAACACCAGTGAATAGTGTGGTGTGGAATCGTCGTGAAGATGCACGATGATGGAATAGCCGTTGCCGGTTTTGTCACGGTACTGTTTGGTCCCGTCGATCGGATCGATCGAAATTGCCAATGGGCTGTCCGCTGCAAAGTGCGTCATGTCACCTGTCGTTTCTTCGCCTTCAATCCGGCAGGTCCGCAACACCGGGTCTGCATCGCGCAACGCAGCGACGAGGAGTTCCTGGACAGACAGATCCGCAAGCGTCAGTGCATCGGTGTTCGCGTTGCCCGACGACTTGCCATCGACGGCGATATTAAACTGTCGCAACCGCCTGGCGACAGCACCGCTCCAGCGGACGACAGGTGGAAGGGCGAGTTTAAGAGCCGCAATGATCTGTTGTTTGTTCACTTTAGATTAGGCTCAGTTCAAGAAATCGACAGGCAAGTTCAGCCAGGATTGTAAGTAACTCAACGGTGACGCTGGAACTGTTCAAAATGGAATTTCAAATGGCGTTCGGCGAAATCAGTGTTTCGCAAACTTACAGGGGAATTCTCGGCCCCAATGCCGACAAGCGCCGACAGTTCTGCTAACTTATCCGAGCGAAGTACCACGGACAATTCCTTTTGCAGTACTCGATGCGATCCCACAGATATCGACAGAAGTAAAATCAACGCTCGCATGAGCACGCCGTATCACGCCAAGTACTTTGCCTACGAGCTTACGAAACGATGTCCCTCCGACAGCGTCGAGAAACTCGCCGGAGTACTCGTAGATGCACAGGTGGACCTGAATCCACATCAGGTTGAAGCCGCTCTTTTTGCGTTCCGATCGCCACTGTCGAAGGGAGCAATTCTGGCAGATGAAGTGGGGCTGGGTAAGACCATTGAAGCCGGTCTTGTCATTTCGCAGAAGTGGGCCGAGAGGCGACGGCGGATTCTGGTAATTACGCCTTCAAACCTTCGCAAGCAATGGCATCAGGAAATGGCGGAGAAATTCTCCATCCCCTGCACGATCCTCGAAGCGAAGTCCTACAACGCAGCCATTAAAAGCGGTGACTTTCGGCCGTTTCAATCGGAAACTGTCGTGATCTGTTCGTACCAGTTTGCACGCAACAAAGCTGCCGACGTGCATTCAATGCCCTGGGATCTGGTGGTGATCGACGAAGCACACCGGCTTCGAAATGTCTACAAGCCCTCGAATGTTATTGCCAAGACTCTCAAGCAAGCCCTCGAACACAGTTCGAAGTTGTTGTTGACAGCAACTCCACTTCAGAATTCGCTGCTGGAGTTGTTTGGTCTTGTAAGTTTTGTCGATGAACACGTATTTGGTGACCTGAAAAGTTTTCGTGAACAATATGCATCCCTGAATGATCCGTCAGTGTTTGGCACCTTGAAGTCACGATTGCAGCCCGTCTGCCATCGAACACTTCGACGTCAGGTACTGTCTTATGTGCGTTACACAAAACGCCTGCCCATCGTTCAGCATTTTATTCCGGCAGAAAGCGAAGATCGACTTTACAACCTTGTTTCCGACTACCTGAGTCGCGACAACCTGCAGGCTCTGCCGGCCAGTCAGCGATCTCTGATGACACTGGTGCTGCGAAAGTCTGGCTTCATCGACGTTCGCCATTGCCGGAGCCCTGGATTCGATTCG
>JANOUN010001359.1:0-4577 GCA_031416875.1 Planctomycetota bacterium
CTGGTCATGGCACGGTTGGCTCGGGTGGAGGTGTTTGCGGCGGATGAAATCGCCATTGTGCATGTGATGAATCGCACGGTGCGTCGCTGTTTTCTGCTGGGGGATGATCCGTTCAGCGGGAAGAATTTTGATCATCGGAAATTGTGGCTCGATGCACAGTTGACTCATCAGGCTCGGCACTTCGGCATTGATTTGCTGTGTCAGGCAATTCTCAGCAATCATTTTCACCTGGTCCCGAGGTCGCGACCGGATGTTGTGGCGGAGTGAGATGATTCCGAAGTCGCTCGGCGGTGGCTGATGCTCTGTCCTGAACGACGCGACACACACGGCAAGCCCGAAAAACCGTCGGAATTTGAACTCAACCACATCTGTAAGGATAAATCGAAGCTGAAAGTGATCCGCAGTCGGTTGAGCGATATCTTATGGTGGATGCGGTTGTTGAGTCAGAATATTGCTCAACGAGCAAATAAAGAAGATCTGGAAGTCGGTAAATTCTGGCAGGCGCGTTACCGGGCAGTTCGATTGCTCGACGAAACGGCGATTCTGGCGTGTGCGGCGTATGTGGATCTGAATCCAATTCGAGCGGCGTTGGCGGATACGATTGAAGGCAGTGACTTTACGTCGGCTCAGAAGCGATGTTGCGACATACGGGGGAAGTTTTCAGTTGGCAGTGTTCAGTGTTCAGTTGATGAGGGCACGACTGATCGTGACGCTGGCGATGTTCAGGTTTCGACCCATCGCGTCGTTCGGTCCGGCGACCTGCCAGCACAGGAGTCCCGCGTCGGAGACACGGGCAACAATGGCAGTCGTCATCTGGCACCGGTGGAACTGCGGGGCGGATCGAATACGACCGGGCCGTGTGTTCATAAGCGGGGCGCTCGTTGCAGTAACAAGGGATTCCTGCTGATGTCAACTGCGGATTATCTGAGCCTGCTGGACTGGACGGCTCGCCAGGAAACCCGCGAGTTACTGGCCACTGTGTAGCCGGAGCTGCCGAGCGTTCTCCGTTGTTCATCAGGACTTCTGGAAGTACGGTTCGCTGCTGCGCTGGCGAGTGAAATTCGACGATCTGGCCATTCCGACAGAGGCGAAGCAGTTAGCTCCTCACCAGAAAGCTCGGCCGCAACATTTCAGAACGTCCCCGATTCCCCCCGGCCGTCTTCAGGAAACTCGCGTTTGCTGTGCCGCTCGCTACAATAATGCTGTGTCCCCGGTGCCCGTGTCCCCCCGGTGCCCGTGTCCCCGGTGCCCGTGCCCCCGGTGCCCGTGCCGCTGAGTCACGCTTCGGTAGGACATGTCCTCCCTGTCTGGAAATATTTCAAATATCGTGTTGTGCGGTGGCGTTGGTGAAGTTCGGGGAATTGAGGTCTGAGAATGCCGGAACTTCGCGTGCGTCGAAGTAGATGTGCAGTGCTTGAGCCTGCCGGAACTTCGCTTCGCTCGGTCCGGCCTACAGTGCCTGCTACGGCAGCTGATGATCAGCCTCCTCACATGGCCTTGAAAATGCGGACGTTACCGAATGTGATCGCGAGGGCGAGGACAAGCTGCGTCGCTGCTCCGCAGCTCAGGCGTTTTTGTGTGCCAATGACCTGCGGTTTCATCGCAGGCTGCCTCACGCCGCTGCTTCCGCAGCAAATCGCAGGCCAACCACTAGTCAACAGATAGACCCCCAAAGCATCAGCGATTCATGGGAAGTTCCAATTTGCACGATCACTCTGTACGATTCGCCCATCCGCTGCCATAACACGTGTCCTGCTTGTTGATTTGAAATGAAATTTGATATTCGTTCGGGAATTGCAATGCGAAGAATTGAAACGTGCGTCGCCCTGTTGTTTGTACTGATGAGTCCAGTTGCGTTGGCTGACAACTGGGGGCACTGGCGTGGTCCTACGGGAAACGGTGCGGCGGCAGCGGCAACTCCGCCCACAGCATGGAGCAGCACAAAAAACGTCAAATGGAAGGTCGAAGTTCCCGGCATTGGTTCGTCATCTCCGGTGATTTGGGGCGATCAGGTCTTCTTGACGACGGCCGTTTCGAAAGACGGCGGAAACGCGCGCAGCCTGACGACGCTCGAATTCCAGCTGCTGTGCTTTGACCGAAACGATGGCAAAATCGTGTGGCAGAAAACAGCAGTCGTGGCGAAGCCGCATCAGGAGACTCACTACACCAACGGATTCGCATCCGCCTCGCCCTGCACCGATGGCCAGCATGTGTACGCACATTTTGGATCGCGCGGTCTGTACTGCTATGCCATGAACGGCGATCTCGTCTGGAAGCGCGATGACTTTCCAGGCATGGAAACTCGGAACAGCTTCGGTGAAGGAAGTTCGCCGACGCTTGAAGGCAACATGATTCTGGTGCCCTGGGACCATGAAGGGCCGTCGGCTTTGTATGCACTCGATAAACTGACGGGTACGACAATCTGGAAAACCGATCGTGACGAGCCAACATGTTGGGCGACACCTCTCGTTGTGGAACATGCAGGACGCAAACAGGTCATCATGAATGGCCAGACGTATGCCCGAAGTTATGACCTGGAGTCTGGAAAAGAGCTGTGGCGTTGTGCGGGTCAGACAGAACGTCCCTGTGCGTCACCGGTGGCCGACAAAGACCTGGTGTTTGTCGGAAGCGGTCACAAGGGAGCATTCCTCGGCGCTTTTCGACTGAACGGCAAGGGCGACATTCAGGGCACAAAAAGCGTGGTCTGGACAATCGATAAGGATACTCCTGACATCGGTTCGCCACTGCTTTCTTCAGGGCGAATTTACTTTCACAAGGCGAAGTCGGGACAGCTGTCATGTGTCGATGCTGCGACCGGAAAGCCATACTACATGGCGAGTCGCATTCCGGGCCTTGACACAATCTACGCATCTCCCGTGGCCGGTGGCGGTCATATTTACTTGACATCCCGCAACGGCACGACCGTTGTGATCAAGGACTCCGACGACCTGCAGATCGAAGCGACCAACAGCGTGGGTGAAACAGTGGATGCCACTCCGGCACCCGTGGATAACCAACTCTTTATCCGCGGAGAACAGCACCTGTTCTGCATTGCGGAATGATTTGACAGCCCGACTGTTTTCGGACAACACGTCGATGACCAGTTTGGCGATTTCCTGCCCACTTGCGATACCCGTGAGTTTGTGGTGTTGAGTTTTCATGCCCCGACTCTTCACAGCGATTGAGATTCCCGAATCCATCCGCAGGAAAATCGCGTGGCTCGACCTTCCGCCTGCGAGAGTCGCTCGGCTGACTCCGCCGGATGACCTGCATATCACCTTGCATTTCATCGGCGAAGTATCGGATTCACTGAGAGACGCCGTCCAGGTGGGACTGCGTTCCGTGACTGCTTCACCCTTCGTACTGGAACTGAAGGGCGGCGGGGCGTTTGCGAACAGGGGCCGACCGGAGATTCTATATGCAGGTATCAAACAATCTGCAGAGATGTCGGCACTCTGGGGTGCGATCGGAGAATTCCTGAAGTCGCTGGAGATTAAGCTCGACGATCGCGAATTCAACCCTCACGTGACCGTGGCGAGGATGAAACAACCCTCACCAGCCGTGGCCGCCGAATTCCCGGAACGCAATTCGTCGTTCCATGCCAGATTCACCGCAACGAGCTTTTCGCTTTACTCTGTTGCTCCCAGCGGTCAGGAACCTCATTATCGTGCTGTTGAGGAGTATTCGCTGCAGAAACCACAGTGTCAACGGAACGCCGTCGACAAACTCAGGCCCAACGGTTTCTGATAACTTTCTGCAGCCCGAAATAAATTGCCACAAAATTCGCCAGGGACGCCGACTGACTTTACAAGCTCGCGAGTGATTGCACAATGATGACAGACACGAGACGCCTGAGCATTCAACCGAGTGCAGCTCGCCGTTCACTTTTAGAGGCCCTGACAAAACCGGGACAGGCACCCTTACTTTCCAGTTTTTGCAGCGTTTTCTGGACTTCTGCGGGAGCCAGTCCCGGTTTTGTTAGGCGTTCTTAGAAATCCCTGCCATGAAGCACTCTGAAGAGACTGAAGAACCTGACGGACACCGAAAACTGGAAGGGAGAATTGCAATGCGTCCTGAGATTTCAGAAGAAGAAGCGATACGCACGATTGCTCGCGAGGGAACCTGCGCCGACTATGTCGACATCGCCAACCTTGTCCGGGAACGATTTGGGCTGCGCGTGGGTGCCGGACGAGTTGAAGAAGTCGTCACGTTGATGAAACTGGATATGCCGAGCCAACCTGTCTCTCGGCTGAAGAACGCCGACATCAAACTTACCGGAGACCTTCGTCCGGCAACGGAACCGGGCTCACATGCACAACCGGCAAAAGAAACAGTCACTGCTGATTCAACGCCGCCCCGGCATGAAGTTCTGAAGTTTGTCGAATCGATGGGTGGATTCGAGGCTGCTCGGGCTGCCATCACTGACCTTGAACAGTCACTTAAACAACTTATGAAATAGCGCACATTGCTGATCTGCATGGCAAATTAAACCCGGTTCAAACTGGGAACCGGAGTTTTTCGCGCTGGCGAGCGGCATGCGTCAGCTTGCCGGTCCATTGCGGTTCCACTTCCATGAA
>JANOUN010001360.1:0-2373 GCA_031416875.1 Planctomycetota bacterium
GAAGTTCTGCACAGACAAGTACAAAGTGACATTTCCGATGATGAGCAAGGTGGACGTCAACGGCGAAAAGGAGGCTCCCGTGTACAAGTTTCTGAAAGCCCATGCAGAAAGCAAGGATGACGTGAAATGGAACTTCGAAAAATTCATCGTCAGTAAGGAAGGTACGGTCGTTGGTCGATTCGGCACAAAGACAAAACCGGACGCCGAAGAAGTCGTCAGCGTCATTGAATCAGAACTGAAGAAGTAATCGAATGCCATCTTGTCGATCGCTGAACGGCATGCCGCAGATGGCAGTGTAGTACGACGACTTGCGACACAACAGGAACGCCGGCGAGCTGAATGTCTCGCTGGCGTTTCTTTGTTTGCTGTTCCAGGCGGAGATTCCGTTGCCTGGACATTCCTGTCCGAGGCGCTTGCCGGACGGCTCCCAAATGTCGGCTAACGCCTCAATCCACAATAATCTTCGCTTCGACAGCGTTTCATGGCCCTGCGACGGACATGAATGTCCATCCTACAAAAAGAATAATTCATCGTCAGACAATGCTGCAGGAAACACGTTCGATGACCAGCCGACGATTCTGGATTGCCGCAACACTGATCACGCTGGCATCGGTCACGATGATCGTCGTTGCCGTGACAAGCCTGCAAACTGCGAATCCTGCATGGTGGGGACTGATGGCGGCAGCAGCGATCGGGCAGAGCAGCCTCATCTGGCTTTGGCCTCGGCAGCACGATCTGGATCCGGAAGTTGTCGCATTGCGGGCGAAACTGACCACTGAACAGCATCAGCGGTTCGAACAGCAGAAAGAGTTTGATCGCGTCCGACAGGCTCTGAAAACCGAACTGGCGTTCCGCGCGGAACGACTGGAGGAACGAGAACGCGATCTGGCGTCGCGGTTTGCGCGATTCCATGAATTCATGGAATACCCTCTGGAAAATGTGCATGCACAGAAAACGTCAGGGCAGCTGCAGAAACTGAGCGATCAGGATCGCAGCGTTCGGCAGCTTCTGGAAGCGGAGGCCGAACGAGTCTACGAAAAAATTCGCCGCAACGGTTACACGGTCGAGCACAAAGTGGATGTGAATGCGATCCGGGATGAAACTCTGCAACTCATTCAGCGCGTGGCAAAAATCTACAATCCGAAGAGTCAGAATCCTCTGCTGGAAACCAGCTTCGATCAGCTGGCTCGTGCCGCCAGCCGCATCTGCCTGCATGTGCTGGTGTTGCTTGAGCAGCTTCCCGTCAGCGTGCAGCACTACAACGCCAACAAACTGTACGGCTACATTCAAAAAGCCATCACCAGTTACGGTGTTTATCAGAAAGCATCGCCGTGGTTTTCGTATCTGTCGCGGGGACTGTATGCCGGACGACTCTTCGCAGCGACAAACCCCGCGACATTGGGGGCGTGGTGGCTGGCAACGGAACTTGGCAAAGTCGGAGCACAGAAGGTCATCGAAAACGTGGTTGATCGCCAGGCGATTGCGATGCTGCATGATCTGGTCACTGTGATCGGCGTGGAAGTCGCCGGAATCTACGGCACCGGATTTCGTCAGCGCGATGCGGGCTGGATTCTGGGAGCGGAACTTGCAGAATTGATTCACTGTTTTCCGATGTCGGGAGAAAGTCTTCGCAACGGCTTACGACAGATCACCGCACTGCCGCTCCGCAGTGAATACGATCGAATCTATCTTTATCGCTGCGTTGCGGATCACCGATCCGTCGGACTGCAGCTGACAGACCCCGCGATGCTGACTCGAGAAGAACGAGAAGCCATTGCCAAACATCTGGAAACTTTCTTCACCACTCATATTCACGGTGCGACCGAATCCAGTCTGAAGAAATGGCGTGAGGGATTTGAACAGCGTTTTGATCTGCGGCTGACTCTGGAAGGAATTCGAACGACGAAATCCGATTCGGAACAGAATGAACAGCAAACGGCCCTCAAATCACTGGCCGAATTCCTGCAGTCCGCTGCCGGACTTTCGGTCACCGCCGCGATCCAGACGCTCGACGGCTTGCAGGTGTCGGCTCGAATCCCTGAATCCGAGCGTCCGGCCACGATCACAGCAGCCTGTCGCGCTGCAGCGGGTGCGCCCTTCGAGCCGCCAGCTCTGGATCCCGGAGCGGAGATCATGCACGACTTTCTGCAGGACCTTGCGACATGCTGCACAATTTCTGAACGACCGAATGAGCATGTGGAACAACTGGCCAGTGAAGTCAGCCGTTACTTTCGCCGCCCGGCTCAGGAAATGCATCACGCGCTGGAAGCCGCATGGCGATTTCGTGCGAAGCAGCATTCGTCCAATCCGCCGGTTTGTGATCACTTGCACGACGGGGTCGCGAGGGTGTTTCTTGAACTGCGGCAGGACGAT
>JANOUN010001361.1:0-3402 GCA_031416875.1 Planctomycetota bacterium
ATGATTCTATCCGCCCTCAGGTGTCCAGGTATATCCGGATTATTGTCATCCAAAAGAAGTTGATTAATTGCCCTTACGTCGTTCCACTGCAGGATTTTTTCGGCGCTATCAAAAAGACCCTTGTCCAAACTTCGAAAATACTGCTCCAGGTAGTGATCGTAGATCCGGCGTAAACGATGGTAGTAAACCTGAGTACTCATCTGGTAACGAGCAAGGATCAATGACTCGAAACTGTGTACGCCATCGCGTTTGATACCTACCACGAGTTCACCGGTCGTCTCATCGCGCCACCCGGTCAAGCATTCTATCAATCGCCGATGATCAAATCGGCCGTAATCCACGCCGCAATGATGAGAATCCCGCAGCAGATAATCCGAGCGATCCGCATCGACTTGCCCTGAGACGATGTCTCGTAACATTTGGACTTGAGGCGCTGAATCTCGACTGGGTTTGATCAACGACGCTGTCAGGTCGGCGCAGCCAGCGAAATACTCTGAATTCAGAACGTTGCCGAAAACCTCCGCCGTCTTCAGCAAATAGACGGTCAACGATTCGTGATCCGAGCCTTCATGGATTACAGGTTCGGCGGCATGAGAAAAGCAACAATGACCCGTATCGTGCAGGAGTGCCGCAAGTCGACAAACTTGCCGGGCGCGAGCCATTGTATTTTCTCGTAAGACCTCAACTTCGGCAAAGGTTTCTTCCATCTGAGCGCCGTTTTCGGCAGCGAGACGATCGAAGATGCGAGTCGCCATCTCCATAACGCCAAGAGAATGTTCAAAGCGAGTGTGTGTCGCACCTGGATACACAAGCTCCGTCAACGCAAGTTGTCGGATGTAGCGAAGTCGGCGGAATACCGGATGGTCGATTATGCGGCGTTCGCACGTGGAATAGCGAATAAACCCATGGACTGCGCATCGAACGCGGTGATCCGGTTCGTGGTTCGCGCCGAGGAATTGTGGCTGTCTGTAATTCGAGTTGTCGGGCATGGGTGTCGATTCTGCACTTCATGTCAATTTCAGGATCACTGTAGTCTGATCGGCTTCTGTGTACGATCAACCATCGGTGAATATCATCACCTTTGCATTACTCAAGGTGGGGATGAGATTGTTGCTGGTGGGCCAGTCGTTCTTTGGCAAGCTGAATCGCCTGGTGCAGTTTCTTTTCCAGAAGTTTCTTCGGTGGCAGTTCGGTCAGGTACTGTGCTACTCGGATACCGCTGTCTTTCAGGCGCAGCAATTCGACGTGTTCTTCTGATTTGTCAGCGCACAGGATCAGGCCGATGGGTGATTCTTCGCCGGACTGTGTGTCATGTTGTTCCAGCCAGCGCAGGTACAATTCCATCTGGCCTTTGTCGGCGGCCTGAAACCTGCCCAGCTTCAGGTCAACCGCAACCAGGCATCTCAGACGGCGGTGGTAAAACAGCAGGTCCAGATAGTAGTCTTCGTGATCGACGGTGATTCGTTTTTGTCGAGCGACAAAGGCGAAGTCCGTGCCGAGTTCCAGAATGAAGGCTTCCAATTCCAGGAGAATCGCCTCCTCGACATCCTTTTCGACGTGGTAACCTGTCAGGCCGAGGAAATCCAGGAAGTAGGGATCGCGGAAGACCATGTCGGGTGTCAGTCGGTCTTCATCACGCAGGGCAGCAATGTCCATGGCGATCAGCACATCGGGCTTTTTGGCGACGGCCGTGCGTTCGTACAACAGGTGACCGATTTTGTGCGAAAGGGTGCGAGTGCTCCAGCATTCGACGCGGCACATTTCGGCGTAGAAGTCGCGTTTCAGGGGATCGTCGAGGTAAATGAGTTCTTTGAAATGTGTCCAGCTCAATTGTCTCCGCAGTGCGGAGACAATTTGCTCATCGGGAAACGCCTCAGCAAAACGCACCATGTGCCGGAGGCTCTTTTCCGTGTAACCACGACCGTACTCCGCCGTCAATTTTGCAGACAGTGTCTGCAAAACTTCCTCGCCGTAGCCAGCCCGCTTCTGTTTGAGCACATCCTCGCGGATTCGTTTGCCGATGTGCCAATACAGGCCCGCAAGCGTAGAATTGACGGCACGGGCCGTTTGTTCGCGAGCAGCTTCGATCAGGCCGCGGATTTCGCCCAGCAGGTTCTGGCGAACTGGTGGGCTGGCCTTCTTTCTGGTCAGTGCGGACTTGCTGGATTTCTTCCTTGCCATGCTCAGAACTCCATCTCCTGCTGACCGCTTGCCGGAGCCTTCCTGGGCCTTCTGGGCTTCTTTGCATTCTTCTCCCCGAACCCCGATCCCTGATCCCCGACCCCCTCATCTTCAACGTCGTCATCGTCAGCAGACTGCTTTGTGGTGATGGCTTTGTCGGCGAGGAGTTCTTCTTTGTCGTGCGAAAACTTCATAACGCTGGCCGCAGTCAAATCTTCTTTTCCTTCGCTAGTCGCCAATACTGGAAGCCCAGTGCGGTCAATCGACACGACTTTGAATTGATCGCCGCATAGTACATGAATTCTTCACCAACCGGCACGACAAGACCGACTCTCTCCATCTTTTGTAGATCCTTGAAGATTGCGACCTTTCCTGGGTCTGGAGTGTCAGTTGTGTCCTCGTAGCTGGGATCAAGCCTGTGCTCGTCTTGTGGTATTGGAAAGTACACGCAGAGCTTTCGCAACGTGGCATGAGGAACCTGCGGCGTGATGTTGCGCAGGGACAAGAACTGAGTAACATTTGTCTTGAAAATGGGGCGCTGGTCCCACGCCCCCAATGCCTGGTCAACGTATGAATAAATGCCCCCCGGCGTAACGTGACCTCGCAAATCGGCAGCCCCGCCTTTCAACGCATCCTCAACCAGTGCAGTAAACACGCTGGCACCGTTGATTAACATCGCCGCCTCAGATTCACGGCTGGCGGTGAGCACGGTCAACCCTTCGGCCAATTGTGCAGTAGCCGCACCACTCGTCTTTGGTGTACCCATCGCCCCCGAATGGCAGCAGTCCAGCAGCACTACTCGGCTCTTCGATTTGCTTTGATTTGCAAGAGAGAGGATCTCGTCCATTGAGATTCCTTCGTCGTAGGACGTGTAGTCAGGCGTTACAATCATGCCACCCGTACTCTTGATCATTCCGTGCCCGCTGAAATAGAGCATCGCAATATCACACTCTCCGGCAAACACTTCTTCGCAAGCTTTCCTCAAACTCCCCTTGGTCACGGCCTCATTTGGGCTGACAATGAGTTTGACTGCGAAATTGGGCGAACCGTCGCCGTGCGTCTCCAACACATTTGCGATTGCATTCGCGTCATTGACGCACCCATTCAACGGTGCGGTCGGATAATTGTCGATTCCAACGATGAGTGCGCGTCGCATGTTACACCTCCTATTTGTTCTTGCCTTCGGTCATCATTGGGTGCGATCTGCTCAGTGCGCCCGAA
>JANOUN010001362.1:0-3488 GCA_031416875.1 Planctomycetota bacterium
GCCGAAGTCGGCACAGCAGATTTCAGCGAAATCTGCTTACTTGTTTCGGTTGCGGGCGAAGCCCGCGCCAAGGTTAATCGATTCGTGCATTTGCTAGGTTTTCCGGAATGACTCTTGATCTCGATATTCCGTCCTTGCTGCAACCGTTTGAACAAGCGGCGCGGTGTGGCACTGACCTGCGGTCAGATGATGACCCCAACAATGCCTATCGAAAGATTCGCGATGCTCGCAACGAAGCAAGAGAGGAAGAACGGCAGGCGGACATTAATAATGCAGCAGGCAGCGACGCTGTTCCACTATGGCGCGATGTCTGGGAAAATGGTCAGAGCTATCTGAAAAACTATGCCAAGGATCTTGAAATCGTGGCCTATATGATCGAAGCCTCGGTGCGTCTGGGTGGCTTCGGCGGGCTGGCGGAGTCTCTGCAGCTCACCACGGAACTCCTGAAATCCTTTTGGGGCGAACTGCTGCCGACTCCTGACGACGAAGGAATTGAGACAACACTGCGCCCTTTGACACGACTCAACGGCGATGTCATCAGCTATCCGCTGATGAGAGTGCCGATGACCGAAGATACGACTGTGGGTGCCATGGTCGTCTGGCAACATGCTCAGGCGAAACAACTTGAAACTCTCTCAGCAGATGAACGGGATCGTCGAGTTGCGTCCGGCGCAGTGACAATCGAGAAGTTTAACAGAGCGGTCGCAGAATCGTCGGACGCGTTCTTCCTGGACCTTTCAACGCAGATTCACGACGCTCGCACTGCACTGCTTGAACTAGGGGCGGTCCTTGAGGAGCGAGTCGGAGATGTCGAGGCGCCGAATCTGTCGCGGTTTCAAAAAGCCATTGATGATGGCGAGTCTGTACTGCAGCAAGTGGCTGGAAACCGCATTGCAAAGAAAGTAGAATCGAGCGCGACGGTCAGCACTGCTTCGAACGGAGTTGGGGTTGCCGGAGCAACATCCGTCCCCGGGCAGATTGGCACACGATCGGATGCGTTTGATTTGCTGGAAACCGTTGCGAAATGGTTCGAGACACATGAGCCGCAGAGCATTCTGCCATCAGAAATCCGGAAGGCGATTCGTCGAGGGAAAATGTCGCCACAGGAACTCTACATGGATCTGATTACAGATTCCGAAGTTCGTCGTCAGCTCTATAAAGATATTGGAATGCCCATTCCGGAAAACCAGTAGTGAGCGAGTCTGTCAATCGCTGGTTGAAATTTAATGCCTGGACACTTTAAGATCAGAGATTTGTGCTACATTGTTCCCTGTTTCGATGACCATGCCCACGGTACTGCATCAGAAAGGTTGAAGAAATGGCCAAATCAATCCAGCACAAGCTGGACCGCGTTCGCAAGCCTCGAGTTCACATAACGTACGATGTTGAAA
This sequence comes from Planctomycetota bacterium, assembly GCA_031416875.1. GTDB lineage: Bacteria > Planctomycetota > Planctomycetia > Planctomycetales > Planctomycetaceae > SXXK01. Next base: position 1,392 of record JANOUN010001362.1, read on the forward strand.
TCGGCGATGCCGTGGTCAAGAAGGAGTTGCCATTCGTGATGGGGGTCATGGGCGATTTCTCCGGAAACCCATCGACACCGCCCAAAGCCCTGAGTCAGAGGAAGTTCGTAGCGATCGATCGCGATAACTTCAATGATGTGATGAAAAACATTAGTCCGGAACTGAATATCCGCGTGAAGAATACACTGCAGGGCGGTGACAGCGAAATGGCCGTCAAGCTCAAGTTTTCTTCTATGGACGATTTCGATCCTGCTCGAATTGTTGAACAGGTCCCCGCCCTGAAGAGTCTTTTGGATTCTCGCGACAAGCTGCGTGACTTGTTGACCACCATGGATCAGTCGGAGGATCTTGAAGCCAAGCTGGAAAGTATCCTCAAGGACACTGCAAAGGTGCAGCAGGCGGCTGGTGAACTTGGCGTTTCAGGTACCGATGGTTCCAATAAAGAAGGTGGTGAATAATGAGTACCGAACAGGAAAAGTCGACTGCCACGCAGACAACCGAGCAGACTGTGAGCCTGCTGGATCAAATCACATCCGCGATGCCGCGAGCGGTTGAGCGCGATGAAGCCCAGGACATGATAAAGAATCTGATCGGTGCCGCGATGCAAGGCACGCTGGTCTGGGACAAGAGTGTCACCAAGACAATTCGCCAGGCGATCAAACAGATTGACGACCGGATGTCCCGCCAATTGGCGGCGGTCATGCATCATGAGCAGTTCCAGAAACTTGAAGGCTCATGGCGCGGGCTGAATCATCTGGTGATGAACACTGAGACCAGCAAACAGCTGAAACTGCGAATGCTCAACTTGTCCAAGCGGGAACTGTTTAAGGATCTGGATAAGGCAGTTGAGTTTGACCAGAGTCAGCTGTTCAAGAAGCTCTATGAAGATGAATTCGGAATGCCAGGTGGTGAACCATTTGGGGCGATGATTGGTGACTATGAACTGACAAATCATCCCGAAGACATCGATCTGCTGGAAAAAATTTCCGGCGTTTGCGCTGCAGCGCATTGTCCGTTTATCTCAGCCGCTCATCCGGAACTGTTTGGATTCGAGAACTGGACCGATCTGACCAAACCCCGAGATATCGAAAAGATATTCATGGGCAAGAAGTACACGAAATGGAACTCTTACAGAAACTCGGAGGATTCTCGATACGTGACGCTCGTGCTGCCTCGCGTTCTGGCAAGACTTCCCTATGGTGCGGCGACGAAACCGGTTGAAGAATTCGGCTACGAAGAATGTGAGCTTGATGTGTCCGGCGAGGCAAAAAAGGCCGGCCATACAGATTACTGCTGGATGAATGCGGCTTATGTCATGGGCACAAACATGACTCGCGCAGCCGCAGAGACCAATTGGTGTACCGCAATTCGCGGGATGGAAAACGGTGGCAAAGTTGAAGGATTGCCAGTTCACAATTTCTTAAGTGATGACGGGGATCTTGATTCCAAGTGTCCGACTGAAATCGGGATCACTGATCGTCGCGAAGCGGAACTCAGCAAAGAAGGGTTTCTGCCGCTCTGCCACTACAAGAACACAGATTATTCGGTGTTCTTCGGTGCACAAACCTGCCAGCGCCCATTGAAATATGACACTCCTGACGCGACGGCCAATGCGGCCATCTCGGCAAGGCTGCCATATATCATGGCGGCTTCCCGAATTGCTCACTTTCTGAAGTGCATCGCGCGGGACAAGATTGGCTCGTTCATGGAAAGGCAGGACATGGAAGACTTCCTCAAGCGCTGGATTTCCAACTATGTCCTTTCGGACCCAAAGCCGAGTCCTGAAATGAAGGCACGGTATCCGCTCGCCGAAGCTCATATCACTGTCGAGGAAATCCCTGGAGCACCGGGGTCATACAACGCGGTGGCATTACTTCGCCCATGGCTGCAGCTGGAGGAACTGTCAACATCTCTCCGTATGGTTGCCAAGCTTCCCAAGAAAGCGTGATGTCACATGATAGACTGCCCTGCTCGGCTTGGGGACTGTCGTTTTAGTCGGGATTTCCCGTGGGCTAGGCTTCCAGCCTGGCATCTATTGAAGAAAACGCCCTGTTTTTTAAAAGCAATGACAAGCTGGAAGCTTATCCCACGATTAAA
>JANOUN010001363.1:0-3212 GCA_031416875.1 Planctomycetota bacterium
CAGAAACCGACTTGCCTCCCGACCAGTTGTACCGGCCCTCGACCAGCGGCAGTTCGACTCGATGAGCAAAGATGCGGGCGATCTTCATTGGCGAGAAATTCCATTTCGTTCGTTTAACCCGGATTATTCATCAGCCGTTGAGCGCAAGCTCACGGTTTGCTGCGGTGCGGGAGAACCGGATGCTGGCGCGTGGCGGCTGATCTTGCGTGGTGTTTTGGGAAAGATAGCCGTAACTCCTTTTCCATCAATGTGTTACGACGAGTTTCTGGCGATACATGAATAATCTGGGTTAAATGACATTAATCTGAATTTTTGAAAGTGGAGGGCAGCGGCCAATGGCACTCACTTTACCTCAAAAGTAGCAGGCACACGCCGTGTGCCGTCCGCTAATTCGCCCGTTTTCAAGGGCTTCGGCACTTGGAAAGTGCCTGCTACTTTCTAAATCGAGTGCCATTGGGGCAGCGGCCACAGACTCGAACGATGGGCGGACCACAATGTGTACACTATCGCGTTGAATGCAAAACGGGATTCCAACCTGGAGCATCGTAGTGCCAACTTTTCGACTGTGGCATTGTGCCGTCCGCCACTTCAATTGATCATTGAACACTTTCGATCGAACTAACTGTTGTTGCGGCCGGAAACGGCGGGTTAGAGGATTCAGCGCAAATATGGTGTGCCTTCGCAGCTTGCCAGCTGCTTGTCACACCCTACGAATTTCAAAACTCCGGATACCATTCTGAACCTGGGTTAGGAGTCTGTCCTGATACGGCAAAACCGTGAGCCGCAAGGCGCTAGCCGCGGGTGATTCGCCTGCAAAAACCGGCGGCTAGCGCCTTGCCGCTCACAAAAACAGCGGTATTCAGACAGAGCACTAGATCCCCATGAGTGCTCTCACGGCGTTACCGATGTTTGGTTGCCTCATCAGCGATTCGCCCACAAGCACAGCACCGACACCTGCGGAACGCAGGCGCTGGATGTGTGCAGGAGTGCTGATGCCGCTTTCGCTGACGAGCAACACGTCGTCGGGGATCTGCTGTTTGACTCGAAATGTATGTTCCAGCGATGTCACGAAGGTCCGCAGGTCGCGGTTATTGACTCCCAGCAGTTTCGTTCCCGTCGCCAGCACGCGCGGGATGTTTTCGAGGTCGTACAATTCGATGAGTGCATCCATGCCAAGGCTGTGAGTGTACTCGTACAGGTCGTGCAGTTGAACGTCATTCAGACACTCCGCAATCAGCAACACGCAGTCTGCACCCGCGACACGGGCTTCGGCGATCTGATAGCGATCAATGATAAACTCCTTGCGCATCACCGGAATCCGCACGACCTGGCGGATGTCGCGCAGATAGTCGAGGTGTCCCTGGAAGAAGTGTTCGTCGGTGAGCACACTCAGGCAGGTGGCTCCGGCGACTTCGTACTGCCTGGCAATCGTGACCGGGTCAAAATCTTCGCGAATCAGTCCGGCGGACGGCGATGCTTTTTTCACTTCCGCGATCAGACCCGGGCGTTCCGCGGATTGCAGAGCCGCCAGGAATCCTCGCACGGGTGGGGCAGACGGGATCCGGGTTTCCAGGGACTCAAAAGCCACCCGATCGCGCGCAGCGGCAATTTCCAGGTGCTTCTGGGCAAGGATTTCGTCAAGAATTGTCGACAAGGGGCAAACTCCGCGTTCAGATACTCGACGGGATGGTATTGTGATCTCCGATGCTGGTCGAGGCTCCATCGTGAATTGCTCAGCGATCGTTGATAAATTTTCGTTACTTCGACTGTCCCAGATTGGTTGAAAAAGGTGTCTGGAAATCTCCGGCATCAGGTTCTTCTCGTGTCTTCTGATGCCTCCAAAGTTCCAGACACCTTTTTCAACGCGATTTTCTGCACTTGATCGTGAATCTGGGACAGTCGAACTACAGAGTCCCGGAATGTCCGTGTCAAATCCGTTTGCCTGCTTTGAAATCTTCGCATGATGTCATTTCTGAATCCGATTCTTGCTCAAGCCGCCGCTCCGAACGAAGTCACGGTCGGCACGGTTCTCACGGCGATCATGTTCCTCATAACGGCCGTGGGCAGTATGGCGATGATTGTCGCCTGGGTGATTCGGTTTGGCCAGACGGGACACGCATTGCCTGCGGCTCGACGCGGTGTGTTGCGAGTTCCGTGGCCATTGACACTTGTGGCAGTCGCGCTGTCGGTCCTGTTGATGGCGCTGGTGCTGACTTCGTCGTTGGTGGATCCGGTTCCTGTCGTTAATAACGTCGTGCCCGCCAAGCCAGCGGAAGTCGAAATCGATCCTGCGGATACCAACGCTGCTGCCGAAGCACAACAGGCATCGCCAGGCCCTGAGCCTGGAATTGCCGAGCCAGCATTGCCGGATGCAGAGGTGACAGACAGTAAGGCCGGACCAGCTTCAGACGCTGAAAACGCCGATGGAGTCGATGGAAAGTCATCGACAAAAAAAAAGAGCATTGATCCTGATCAGATGAAGTATGCCGTGATCCAGACGATCGTGATGGACATCGTGATGCTGTTTGCCTTTGGCACTGTGGTGCTGGTAGCCAGCAACGCAGGTCGTGTTTATCTTCAGGACTCGACGGTTTCTCAGTTGCTGCCTTCAGGGCCTCGGGCCTTGATGCCTCAGCAGTCAAGTCGCGCGGCGGGTGGCGGCATCGGGTACGGTTCACCGTGGCCTGATCTCGACGATGCTTCGTCAATACCGCAAATGCCGGGCTACGACATACTGGGAAGTCGCGGCGTGAATGATCCAGGACTAGCTCCCAGGGGAGTGACAGTGGATGCGGACGAGGCGCTGAGTCTTCCTGTGTCGCCCGCTTCGATGCTGTCTGAAACCGCACAGCACAATCCGTTTGCTGTCGTGCTGGACGATGAACCATTCGACACCGACACCAATGCGGCCGTGCCTGAGCCTTTCTCGTTTTCCCGGGAACTGCGATTTGCAACGGAGGTATTTCTGGCGGCCTACCTTCCGACGACGGCTCTGCGATTACTCATTGTGCTGATTTCAATGAGTATCGTTGGCGAGCCACCGGCTTCACATCCGTTTCTGGAAATGCTCGAGGCCGGTGTGAGTGTGCCGATGATTCTCTTGATCCTGACCATGGCCGTGTTCGTGGCCCCGATCGTCGAAGAGCTGCAGTTTCGAGTTGTGGTTCTCGGAGGAATCGCTCAGCTTGGCAAACCAGTGCTGGCACTGATCG
>JANOUN010001364.1:0-5497 GCA_031416875.1 Planctomycetota bacterium
CGATCATAAAACTTAATTCTTCGAATATTTTCGGGGTAATTAGATTTGCTGTAAAATCCTTTGAGTTGTATCTCTTGATCGCAAAGAATGTCATTTTTCTTATGATGGAAGGCGGTCCTTCTCATATTGATACCTTCGACCCAAAGCCCGACCACAAGAACGGCGGGCCGGTGAAGGCCATCGAAACGGCCGTTCCCGGGATTCAGCTCAGCGAGTATCTGCCGGGGCTGGCGAAGCAGATGAAGGATCTCGTCCTGTTTCGCGGGATGACTTCGAAAGAAGGCGATCATGGTCGCGCTTCCCAGTTGATGCTGACCGGTTATCGTCCTGTTGAAGCGGTGAATTATCCGGGCATCGGTTCTCTGCTGGCGAAGGAACTTGCTCCCGCTGACGGTGAACTGCCCGGCTTTGTCAGTATTTCACCCTTTCGATTCGGCGGCGTTGGCGGACCTGGATTTCTTGGCCCGAAGTACGCGCCTTTGACGGTCAGCGGCAACAGTGCCGACCCCAATGCACGAGCTGACTTGACGGTCGAAAACATGCTGCCACCGGCACATGTGTCGGAAGGTTCGAAAAAGTCGCGGATTGAGATGCTTCAGTTCCTGCAGCAGGAATTCAGCTCCAAAGTTGCCAGCGAATCGGCAAAGGTGCACCAGGCGAACTACGACCGTGCGATCCGAATGGTGGAAACACAGGGGCGCAACGCGTTTAAGCTGGAGGAAGAGCCAGAAGCCCTGCGAGACGCCTACGGTCGCAATCGCTTCGGTCAGGGCTGTCTGCTGGCTCGCCGACTGGTGGAACGCGGTGTGCCGTTTGTGGAGGTTTCGCTGACAAATTCCGGAAATGTGTTCGGCTGGGATACTCACACAGACAATTTCAATCAGGTGAAGTCTCTGTGCGATGTGCTCGATCCCGCCTGGTGTACTTTGATGAATGATCTTCGTGAACGAGGATTGCTGGAAACAACAACGATTGTCTGGATGGGCGAATTCGGTCGCACGCCGGTGATCAACGAATCCGGCGGACGAGACCATTTTCCTTTGGCATGGTCGACCGTGCTGGCAGGAGGCGGTCTGAAAGGCGGACAAGTGGTGGGAGATACCGGAAAGGCTGGGGCCGAAGTGGTTGATCGGCCTGTTCAGGTGAAGGATTTCTATGCCACGATTTGTAAGGCTGTGGGTGTTGACCCAAACAAAGAAAACATCTCGACAATCGGAAGACCGATCTCGATTGCCGAAACAGGAGCAGAACCGGTGACGGAGGTGCTGGCGGGGTAAAGAGTGTCGCGTTGGCGCTGATGAGCGGAACGGCGCTAGCGGGCTGTTGATTGAATACCAACCCGAAGCGCCAGCGAGGCGAACCACCCAGGCGCTTCGGGTTAGTAATGATAAATCACCCGCAACAGCGATTAAATCAACACCCCGCCAGCCGCCGGTGAGTGGATGAAAATCGCAACGGGAAACCCGCGGCGAGCGGCTTGCGGCTCACAAGAAATTCTGTTGGTCCATGAAAAATTTCGTTCGACATCTCGTCGCAATCTTGCTGGCCATCCTCACCAGTCGATCGCTGCACGCGCAGACGTCGGAGTTGGTGGCGGCTGGGACTTCAACAGATTCAGACGCAACCCGCGCGACGATGATGAGCACTATGGCGGAGGCTGATGAATGGTCGAGTGCATTCCTGCTCCTGGATGAACGGCCGCTGCATCTGCAGTTCCGAATCACGATCGACGGCGTATCGCTGAGTCAGGCTCGCGAAAATGGCGTGCAGGAGTTCATTGCGAAACTGGACGTTGATCAGGACGGAAAGCTTAGCCATGCCGAGTTTCAAAAATCGCCGCTCGTGCGAAAGGTGGCTCGTCCGAAGGCAGAGAAGTTCCTGAATTCGCTTGGCCCGCAGCCAGATCCCAAACCGGATGATATTCGAGCACAGTTTGCTCGCGTCGCCGGTGGAACCATGCTGTCCATTCGCGCGGACGGCTCGACGGCAAAGGACGACACATCGATCTATGAACTGATCGACATCGACAAATCCGGATTGATCGACGTTGAAGAACTCAGTCGCGCGGAGACTCGGCTGCGTCAGCGGGATTCGGATTACGACAACTGCGTGAGCTTTGAAGAATTCCAGCCGCCGGTTGTGAATCAACAATTGATCGTCGCCAGTTTGCCGGAAGAGGAACAGGCGAAGTCGGTCTTGTCGGAGATGATGATTCAGTCGCAGGCGTCGCGTCAACTGCGTCCGGCTCTGCTCAAGAAGTACGATCTGAACAAAGACAAGGCTCTGTCGGCAGGAGAACTGCACTGGCCAGTGGCATTGTATGATCGAATGGACGCCAATCGGGACGGCGATCTGAATGCGTATGAAATGCAGGGAGCACCGGAAGTGCCGTTCGACATCCAGTTGACCGTCGAGCTGAATCCCAAAGACGACACCGTCCCTTCCCTTTCAGTGGTCAAGACTCAGATGGAAGCTGCCGTCGAGTCCAGCCGCGCCGACACCGTCACGCTCAAAACCCCCAGCTTCACCCTGATGCTGGTTTCGCGAAAGACGGATCCCATCGAAGCAGGCGTGACAAACGCGATGGAGGGTTTCAACGAGCTGGATGTTGATGCCAATGGTTACATTGATACGACTGAGGCCATGCAGAAGATTCGTATGCAGCGCGGGCTGTTTGATATGATTGATACGGATCGCGACGGCAAGGTCTTTGGACCGGAAATGAAGCAGTTTGTTTCCGTCGCAGGGATTCCGGTCGCTTCGACATGTCGACTGCATGTTTACGACACAGGATTTGGCTTTTTTCAGATCCTGGATACCAACCATGACGGGCGCATCTCGGCTCGTGAAATGCGAGATGTGGGGAAGTCGTTGAGCGTGATGGATCGTGATGGTACGCCGGGATTGTCGCCGACGGAGCCGACCAGAAACTACCGCATTGAGTTTACTCGTGGCAGCTTTGTGCTGTTTGGCAAGATTGAACCTCGCAGCATGATGGCGACGCAGGCTCCGGTTTATGTCAGTCGCGTGTTGCAGGGCCCGGTCTGGTATCAGCGCATGGATCGAAACAACGACGGCGACCTGTCGTGGGAAGAGTTCCTGGGATCACGCCGCGACTTTGATCGGCTGGATGTGGATCAGGACGGAATGGTCGATCTGAAAGAAGCGGAGGCCGAAGGTGATTAGAAACAACAGCGTCCCTGAGCCGCACTGCGCTAGCCGCGGGTGTCAGCAGTTAAATATCACACTAACCCGAAGCGCTAGCGAGGAACTTGGCCTTTTTGCCTTTGCCTCGCTGGCGCTTCGGGTTGGTATTAAGACAACAACCCGCTAACGCCTTGCGGCTTACGAGAAATGATAACCCTGGAGTAACGAATGTCAGACAATGGTAACAGTGCAGCAGTGGCCTTCGCCCGCACGGATTCGAAAGCGGATCTGGCGATTGTGGAAAAACTGCGCGAGGCCCGGCAGCGCGTGCGGGAACAAATGAAGAAGGTCGTCGTCGGCCAGGAGACCATCATTGATTCGATGCTGATCGGGCTGCTCTGCAAAGGCCACGTGCTGCTGCACGGTGTTCCGGGGCTCGGTAAAACCCTGATGGCTCGTACGCTCGCCACGACGCTCAACATGGACTTCCGGCGGATTCAGTTTACGCCTGATCTGATGCCTTCGGATATCACAGGCACGGATGTGCTCGAAGAAGATCCGGCCACTGGTCGTCAGTCCGTGAAGTTCATGCAGGGACCGATTTTTACCAACTTTCTGCTGGCAGATGAGATCAATCGTACGCCGCCTAAGACTCAGGCCGCATTGCTGCAGGCCATGCAGGAAAGCGAAATTACGATTGGTCGCGAAACCTATAAACTCAAGCCGCCGTTCTTTGTGGTGGCGACTCAGAATCCGATTGAAATGGAAGGCACATATCCGCTGCCGGAAGCCCAGGTTGACCGCTTTATGTTCAGCCTGAAAGTCAAGTACCCGACAGTGGACGAAGAGATGCAGATCATCAAAGGAACGACCAGTACGCTTTCGACAAAGGCGGATCAGGTGCTGGCAGCCGAAGAGTTACTGCGACTGCAGGATTTGATTCGAGGCGTTCCGGTGGCTGACTCGGTCGTTCGCTATGCGGCAACGCTGACTGCGGCGACTCGACCTGGCCAGGGAGTCGGCGATCCGACGCTGCACAAGTACATCAGCTATGGAGCCAGTCCGCGAGCTTCTCAGTATGTCGTTCTGGGTGCCAAGGCGCGGGCGATTATTGAAGGTCGGTATCACGTCGATTTTGCCGACATCCGTGCTGTGGCACACAACGTGTATCGTCATCGACTTGTGCTGAATTTTCACGCTCGAGCGGATGGGCTGGATGCAGATGCGTTGATTGATCGTTTGTTGAAAGGTGTGAAGGAGCAGTGAGTTTTCAGTGTTCAGTTTTCAGTGTTCAGTAAGTCGCAGGTGCGAGACTGTCCATTGGAATGAGCTCCTGGAAGTCAAGAACACCAAACCACCGCCATTTTCGACTCACTCATCGTTAGCTGAAAACTGAAAACTGAAAACTAAGCAATGACCCCCGATCTCGAAACATTCACCTCCCCCACGCTGTTCTCGAAACTCGACAGTTTCGAACTGCGTGCGCATGGGATTGTGGAGGGGTTTATGCACGGATTGCATCGCAGTCCGTTTGTCGGATTCAGCGTCGAATTCAATTCGCACCGTGAATATGCCCCCGGTGATGATTTGCGGCATGTCAACTGGAAACTCTATGCCCGGCAGAAGCGACTTTATGTGAAGGAGTACGATGCTGAGACCAACATGAATCTTTACATCATGCTGGACATCAGTGGCTCGATGACCTGTGCCAACACGGGCATCAGCAAACTGGACTATGCGTCATCACTCGCTGCGGCTTTGGCGCATCTGGCGTTGAAGCAGCATGATGCTGTGGGAATCACGCTGTTTGCTGACGAAGTCGTCTCGCATCTGCCACCGAAGGCGAAAACGCATCAGCTGGAAGACATTCTTCGCACCATTCAGAACTCGAAGCCGCGACCAGTCTCCGATGCAGGCCGTGCGTTGCAGCAGTGCGCGGAACTGGCGCGGCATCGGGGGATTTGTGTGGTGATCAGCGATCTGTTTGATGACACCGAGTTACTGATGACTGCCATCGAACTGATGCGTTTCCGCAGTCACGAAGTCATTGTGTTTCATGTGCTTGATCGCTGGGAGCGAGACCTGCCGCTGGAAGGCAATATTCAGTTTGAGGATCTGGAATCATCGCTGCGACTGACGACGCACGCCGACGGTGTGCGAGAGAAGTATGTCAAGGCTGTCACAGAATGGCGGGAACAACTGGATATCGAGTTTCGGAATCGATCCGTTGAGCGAATCGAGATGGTCACGGATGAACCGCTGGATCAGGCGCTCTTGAATTATCTGGTTAAAAGAGCGGCGTGCTATTGAAGGCGAGCGGCAGGGCGTCAGCCCTCCGTGTGCGAGGCGC
>JANOUN010001365.1:0-2463 GCA_031416875.1 Planctomycetota bacterium
CGCCGAGCCGCGGCTGCCCCTGGACTACCGCCGGATTGAAATCGTCGATCCGCAGATGGCAGAAATTTATCGTAGTAAGACGGTAGCAGAGCGTCTGAACCTCGTGCAACAGGCTCATCGCACGGCTCGACTGATCATGGCGATGGGAGTCCGGCTTCAACATCCGCATTTGGATGAAGAAGAAGTCGATCAGGAGGTTGCAAGGAGACTTCTTCGTGGAGCAGGTTGAATTTTTGGAACTGGCCGTCAGGGAATTGAACGAGCAGGGTATTGCCTGGATGCTTGTGGGATCGTATGCAACTTCCGCCTGGGGCGAAGCGAGATTCACCGACGACATCGATATTGTCGTGGACCTGAGTGCGGATCAAGTGACGCCACTGTGTGCAGCATTCTCGGGCGAAGAATTTTATGTAAGCGAACAAGCTGCTCGCGAAGCTGTTCGAGTTCGAAAACAATTCAATGTCCTCCATCCTGCGTCGGGAAATAAGATCGACTTCATGATTGCTCGCCGAGACGAATGGGGGCGTTTGCAAATGGATCGTCGCCAGCAGGGCACAATCCAATCAGGTCTCACAGTTCAAATCGCAAGCCCCGAAGACGTCATCATCAGCAAGATGCGTTACTATAAGGAAGGCGGTTCAGATAAACATCTGCGTGATTGCGCTGGAGTACTCGTGGTTCAGGGGAATCGTGTTGACCGCGATTACATTGTGAAATGGAGCGAGTACTTTGCCCTGATAGAAATCTGGCAGGCAATTCTGAAGCGCGTTGATGAAGTTTACGGACCGCAGGACACATGACCAATATGTGCGCCAGCGCTGGCCTCTACACCAGTTCCGGCATCGGCGTAGTTTTTTCCAGCAGGTATTGCGGTCGGCCGCCAAGATCGTGGAGCTTTGTAGCGTCAGGGTCGATGCCGAGGTGACGGTACAGGGCGGCGAGAACTTCGCTGAAGTGGACCGGGCGATCGGCGATTTCAGCGCCGAGGCGATCGGTGGCTCCAATGACCTGACCAGTCCGGAAACCGCCGCCTGCCAGCAAGCCGCCGCCGACCTGAGGCCAGTGGTCTCGCCCGGCATCGGGATTGATACGAGGCGTGCGCCCGAACTCGCCCCACGCAATCACCGCAACGTCTTTGTCCATGCCCCGCAGATACAGATCTTCGATCAGTGCGGACAGGCCCTGGTCGAATTGCGGCAGATGCGTGTTCTTCATGCCATTGAAATTGTCGCTGTGAAAATCCCAGCGGCCGAAGTTGAGTGTGACAACTCGGCAACCGGCTTCGACAAGACGTCGCGCCATCAGAAAATGTTCAAGGTTTCTCGGTGCTCCATCGCCGAAACGATTCGCGTCACCCTTGCCATAACGTTCACGAACGGCTTCCGGTTCTTTCGAAATATCCAGTGCATCAACCAGCTCACTGCTCGTGAGGATATTGAATGCCTGCTGCGAGAGCGTGTCGAGCCCTTCCAGCGTCCCACTGCTGTCCATGTCTCTGCGAAGTCGATCGACACTGGTCAGCAGCGCCTGTCGGTCGTTCAATCGATCGCTGCTGATGCCCTGCAGCTTCATATCGGCGCTGGCAGGTCCGGATGGTCGAAAGGCCGCATTGGCAATTCCCAGAAATCCCGGCAGGCCAGGTGAACCATATGGTGGATGTCCGCAATCGGGCGACAAACCCACAAACGGCGGCACAGCCTTGTTGGTCGCGCCCAGCATCTTTGAAGCGGCAGACCCCATGGACGGCCAGCCACCCGGAGGCTGATTGCGTTTCGACCGTCCGGTGTAACAGATAAAGGAGTCGTGATCGCCATCCGGCGACCCGTACATGCTTCGCAGCGGCACGCATTTGTCCATGATGGCGGCCATGCGAGGCATGTGTTCGCAGATTTCGATTCCAGGCACGTTTGTCGGAATTGGCTGAAACTCACCGCGAATCTCTGACGGTGCCTGCATCTTCAGGTCGTACATGTCCTGATGCCCCGGCGCACCGCACATATAGATCATGATCACGGCTTTGTGCGACTTGCGAATGCCGGCGATTTGTTCCGCTCGCAGCAGGTCGGGCAGCGTCAGGCCGCCCAGCGTCAGGGCTCCCAGACGCAGCGTGTCGCGACGAGTTATTCCGTCACACAATGGACTTCGGCTATGACCGAGAATTGAGAGCATCAGCAGGTCTCGCTGGCAAACAGAACATCAAGGCGGGAGGAAGCAGGCTCCAGAGGTAGGATGGCCGGGGCGGCGAAGAACCTGCATTGACGAAATCCTATCATAACGATCGGCTCGTCGGAACCAGTTCCTGCGGAAAATGCAGGTCTGCGCCATTTCTGTTGAAAACACAATTTGGGCAGGATGTCTCACGGGAAGGAGCGAGGGAAGAACCCACGGCTGGCCAACTTGTGAGTTTGTTTGTAGACCGGCGAAGCGGTGTGCCTGCGCGTTGCTTGTCACACCCTACGAGTG
>JANOUN010001366.1:0-1576 GCA_031416875.1 Planctomycetota bacterium
CCCCGTTGGGGCTTTTGACATTCGTTTCGCATTTTCCCAGGGCGTTGCCCTGGGCTATCACATTGTGTGCCTTTGGCACGGAATCGCATTGGGTGCGGTTTGCACGGAATCGCATATGTGCGATTGGCACGGAACAAATCATGTCATCGAGACAAAAGAATCTCGTGACGGTTTGCCGCAACGCGGCATCATGTGAAAGCCTGAGGCAACGCCCCAGGAAAATGATATGGCTCTGCATCCGGATTTTCCGAAGTCACCTCACGTCGTCGTCGATCCGTCAGTCCGCTGGTTCCCAGCTGATGAAGCTCAACGGGAATCGACAATGGACAAGCTGATGCCGCCATTGGTTCCGCAGTTACGGCGGAAAATCGCGGATTGGCGTGAAGGAGGCTACGTGGGAGCCACAGACACAAGCCGCAGTTTGCTGACATGGTGGTTTCTGACGCCTCATTTATTGGATCGCGCCGATGGCGCGGTCGAGCAGTTCGAGTACTTTTTCGCTCAGCGTGAAGCCATCGAGTCCATCGTGTGGCTGGTTGATGTGGTCGCCTACAAGGACAAGTACGACCTGCTTCGGTACGACAGCAGCGGGGTTGTCTCTGCCGGGATGTTTGACGAAACCTGGCGGCGTCTGGTTGTGAAAATGGCGACCGGGAGCGGCAAGACGAAAGTCCTGAGTCTGGCACTGGGACGACGTTGAGATTTCCCACTTGGGATGAACCAATCGAACCACAAGACAACTCGCAGGGTAAGTATCGCTCTCGACAAACTCCGGACGCTCGACAACGTCCGCATCATCAAGGACAAAGCATGATTTCGGGAACAGCGAAAGCAATTCATCCATGATTAAACAGATTTCAACCAAGTACTTCAAAAGATTCGAAACGCAGGAGTTTCCGCTTGAACCGCTAACGTTGCTGGCGGGGCCGAATAACAGCGGCAAGTCGACTCTGCTCCAGGCGGCGATGGTCTGGAATCTGGCCATGCAGAAATGGTGGGAGAAGAAAGGGCCACGGAGCAGGTCGAAGGCGAAGGATCGAACCGGAGTTCCGATCACGCGCCAGGAATTTACCGCTCTGCCTTTGCCGTCAATGGATCAGCTCTGGACCGACACGCACACATGGAAACGGCTGGAACAAATCGTCCAGGATGTCTTTGGCTATCGCCTGCAGAGACCAGTCTATGCGGGCGTCCCATTTATCACGTGCCAGTACTTGAAAGGCATCCCGAAAGGCAACGGACTATTTGCGAGAGCAACTGCCGCCTGCGTTCTTTCATGCCCCTCTGGAAGCCAGCGCATTTCTTCGGGCGGAACCTGCGAGCAAAACTCTCTTGCCGGAGTTGCTGGTACGCGCCGACGTTGCGATTGCAAAGAGCGACTACTTCCTGATCGCCGGACAAATGAAGCCTGAAGAGATTCCGATCGAGGTGACCGATAAACTGAATGCAATTTACGAACTCGTCTGCGGCAAAATGGCGTGATGCTGTTGACCCAATCTCCGGATCTTGCCCGGCGATGTTACTCGCCTTCGCGAGACCACAGTACTCGCAACGATTGCTGGCCCGCTGCCGGACG
>JANOUN010001367.1:0-7342 GCA_031416875.1 Planctomycetota bacterium
TTTTGACCGCAGCGCGGTATCCGCGGATGGCGACGAGGAGAGTATCGAGACCTCGCCAGATGGTTTTCCAGCCGGGTTCGCCGTCCGATTTGCGGCAGAGAAATCCGCCGAGACTGGCGAGAGCTCGCATGAAATCTCGCACGGTTTTCAGAGGGCGAGGATTTCTCAAAACTTGACCAGGCACTTCGAGCCATTCCGATGGCACAAGTTTTCGAGCCGGTGTTTCTGGTGCATCACGCGCGACGCTGCGAAGCTGAAGCAGTCGAACCGCCTGCACACTGATCAACCCGATCAAGGGCATTAAACTCTCTGCGGATTCGTATTGACGTTCCTCAATCTGCAAGCCGGTCTTCAAGCCCTGATGAAACTCTTCCACCGTCGGACGTTGCTCATAGTGTTCTATCACTTTCAGACAGGCGTTGAAGCTGGACACCGATTCGGCAGTATAAAGTCCCCAACTCAATGGGGTGATGTTCTTCGGTTGATCAAGTTCTTGAACCTGCACGACGTTCGTGGGGATTTCACGGATCTCATTGTCCAGCACAAAAGCGGTTGTACCTTCACGCGGTCGAACGAGCGTCACTGACGTAGAGCGAACTTCGACTTGTGCCCATCGCGCCGTTTGATTCGTATTGGCCGAGACATACAACTTGTACGTTCCCATCACCGGAGCCGTGTTCATCACTTCGCTCAGCTTGACGAGAGTGCCCTCAGATGTGCGGACTTTCCGCGTCAATTGCGCCGCTCGAATCACCCAACTGTCGCCCTTCCGAAAGAGATGCGCGAACACATCAAAATTGTCGGCACCGCGGTCACACAGGTGAATGAATCGAACGCCTGCGACTGTGGACTGGACGCGATCAATGACGCGGCCCCAGACTTCGGCCTCGGAGGGACGTTTGCGACATGCGACCCGATGGACTCGTTTCTTCTTTCCTTCTTTTCGCGCCCAGAGTTCCTGTGCGCCCAGACCCATGACCTGCCGTGTCGCCGAATCAACCACCAGAGCCGAATGCAGATGAAAACCGCGTCGATGTTTGGCCGTCAGTGGCCCCAGTCCTTTTCGTTTGCACTTAGAGCCATCGTCGACTTCGGTGGTGTCACTGATCACCAAGTATGTGCCAGGTTGCAGGTTGAGCGTTCTTTTGTAGTGAGGCGTCGTGATGGCTGCAAATGTGGTTTTCGAACATGCAAACAATCCGTATACCGCTTTGCAGGCAGCCCATGTTTCTGTCTGTCGCGGGGTAGATGCGTCGGGCTTTTCGGCCATCTGACGCGCATACTGCACGAGTCGCCGTGTTCGACGGACGTCGCCAAGTTGACAGTCTCCGAATTCAAGTTGACTCCAGAGTCCCGGCTCCAGTTCTTTCAGCGTGGGCATCGAACGACTTCCCTCTCGGAATCCGCGAAGCACCATCATGGTTGTAGACCCGCCGTCCAGTGGCAGGGATACCCGGACCTACCGCAAGACTCAGACCACATTGACCGGCATTCAAGTTCGCCCGCATTTCTCTGCTCCCGGCTGAATGATCCTGTAATTCCTACAACGAATTTGTAAATAATTCCCGGTAAGGATGAGTCCGGCAGAAAGGACCTACCAAACACAGTCCTTTCCGGCAGAAAGGACTCTCTCATCGATGGATTGATGGGTGGCCGGGGTTGGAGGGCGCCAGCCAGGCACCAGCCCATTGGCACTGAATTGATCGCAACGTGTATCAGCCGCGGTGCGCTAGCACCCGGTTTTCCACGTAATTCCGAGTAAACCGGACGCTAACGCGGACCGGCTGATAGAAGAAATCGAGTGCCATTGGGCAATAGCCCTCCTCCCGCATTGCGCCGATTACTATTCGGCGCGGATGGGCAAAAACTGCCGATTTCCCGCCAGATCGTTGAAGACCGATGAACTCCGCTCAAGATCCCAATTCCAGTCAGCCAGCCGAAACGGAACGAATTCAGTTCCTGTTGTCGCGGCATTTGGATGGCGATTTGACGCTGGAGGAATCGTCTGAACTCACAGAGCAGCAGACCGATTCTCATCGGGCCTGTCTCGCCGCTATGACAGACTTGCGCGATCAGCTGAAAGCGTTACCCGTCAAACCGGTATCCGAATCATTTGCGACGTCGGTACATCATGCCATCCGGCAGCCATCGACAACGGTCGTTGCCAACTCAGCACCAAATGCACGTCGCGGCAGGATCATGCGTGCGATCTTCGCTGTCTCCGCCACGGCCTGTGCCGTTGCTGTGATGCTGTTTCTGCGATCGCCTGATATTGAACGTACCGATGGTGCAGGACTGCTTGTTCAAGCAAATGAAGGTCATGCAGCAGGACGGGCAGCCAGGGGCGTTGCCGCGACTGTCGCCACTGCAGATGATGAGGGTGCAGAATCGAAAGCATCTGTACCCGAATCCAGTGCCCGGCAGGACACCGTCGCGGAACAGAACGCCATGGCTCAGCACGAAGAACTGCGACCGTTCCTCGAAAACGATGACTGGCGCATCGTCGTCTTGAAAGTCCATTCAAAAGACCGCGACGAAGTCATGCGGATTATCAAAGCACTTGTGGCAAAGGGTGGCATGGACATCCGATCGGTTATCGGCAACGGCGATCACAATGCACGGTTTGGCGTTCTGTTAGCATCGATCGGTGTTAATGACAATGCCTTCATCGACAGTGTTATTTCGGAAACAGACGCGCAATCCGCCGACTGGAATCCTCAATTGGTGGCCGATTCAACCAGCGAAAGTCTCATTCGTCGCATGCAGGAATCGATGAAGACTCCCACGCACTCCGAACTGCACTTTGGCCAGGTGTACCTGACACTGCCGAAATCCGCAGTAACGGCTTCCGCTTCATCACAACCTTTGCTGGCACAGAACAAAGCGGTCGATGAGCCCTCCCTTCCAGCCGCAGCCGCCGAAAAAACACCTGCGCCACCAACTGAACTCGTCACAGTTCCGTCAGCTCGTAAATCGCCGGTCCTCGTTGTCTTCGAATTCACAGACGAAGTGATTGACCAGATCTGATTCGACGTTCGCACGTACTCATTGGGCTCAATTCAAATTAATGTCCCACTTGGTTGCTGGGATGTTGGAGTTTCGGTTCGATTTCGGCAATTGAAGAACCGTTACGGTCTACCAGCCCCGATGCGGGCTTGTCCCCATCGAGCATTGATCACCACCAGACGGACGGATCAATGGAAGCCCCATCACTGCCTGGCTTGTCCAGGTAGGATGATGATCCCCTAAATCGCTAGTTCATGATCATCGCTCCATGCAGACAAGCTGCATGGTGGCGTAACACGTATATCTGACGACTCGTTCTGGTGTTGATTATCGCCCTCTGGAGGCAAGCTCCATAGTAGCGCATATGCGTAGCAAAGTCGTTCAGCGCGATTCCGCAAACCAAATCCAACCCCGGTGTTTAAGCGGGCCATTGATTCAAATTGCTCGCCCGACGATTCGAGTGCGAAATCCCGCCATTCGCGCGACGCTCACTTCTCGAGTTCAAGATACAGCGGCAGATGCCGGTAGTAGACTTCCAGCATCAACAGATTCAGACACGTCACATAATGTCGCCCGCCGGCACTGGACCATTTTTCGGGCGTGGGGCGAGCGGGATCCCAGCTGCCACTGCCGGTTCCGTCTTTGCTTTGAGTCTCCACCAGTGAATCACGCAGACTGTTGTTCCACGCACTCCAGTGCTCACCCTGCATGTGGAACATCACCTGAGTCGCATAATACCAGTAGTACGAATCGCGTTGTCCGAAATCCGGCAGACGGGATCGGAGAAAATTGGCACCGGCGATCAGCTGAGCGTCATCGCGTTTGGCGCCCAGATACTGCCGCATCAGTAAGCCTTCGGCCGTCATGGTCGGACTGGCATCGCGCGAGGGATGATAACTGAACTGTCCGGCAGACGTCTTGCTCTGCACGGAATTCAGCCACTTGCCGACCCGCACGTAAGCCTCTTTCGGAACTGTCAGGCCGGACATTTCACCGCTCTTCAACGCCATCAGTTGCCAGCCGGAAACCGACGTGTCGGATTCGAATTTCGGACGATACCGCCAGCCGCCGAATTCCGGATGCTGTGAATCGACGATGAAGTTCAGCGCCTTCTGAGCCGGTTCTTTCAGCGCAGCATCTTTCGTCAGACCGTACGCTTCGCACAGCGCGATAGATGCCATGCCATGACTGTAAAACCAGACGAAATCAGATTCATCCGCAAAGAGATCGCCGTCTGGTTTCTGACGTTTGAGCAACCATGTGATGCCGCGATTCACAACGTCCTGGTACTTTCCTGACTGATGCGTATAACCCGCACCGAGATATGCCAGTAACGCCAGTCCCGTGGCTGCGCTGTCGGCGCGAAAACTTCCCTGACCGAGGTCGGTGGCGGGTTCACCAGGAAAATCGTTGATACTCCAGTGCCCGTCTGGATACTGATTGAGTGCCAGCCATACGAGTCCTCGTTCAACGGCCTCTTCTGATTCCGGTGATCCGCCGAGCGTCTTAGCGGCTTCACGCCGCGCGTCGGAAGTTCGCATAGACAGACTTTCCGCAATGCGTGCTTCCGGAGATCCGCCAATTCCCGGCACGGACTTCCTGATCATCCCCGCGACGACATCGGCCGAGGCCAGAGTGGGCTCACTGTTTCCAATACCCGCCCGCGGACTCCCGACAGCGACTCGTGCGGGCTGCGGAGCGTTTGAACCTGAAGGCGCTCCGGCGGCTGCCACGGGTCCGCCGCTGCCAGGAAGTCCTGCAGATCGACGCGGAACGGAATTCATCCGAGGCCCCGACAATCCACTGCCCGCCATCGCACCGCCGATCGCGGCTGCCTGAGGTCCCGCAAACACAAGTGTGCCGCCTTGTTCCGCGGCTGCAGCTCCCGCAGGCAGACTGGCAATGGCAGCGGAAGAACGCGACATCGAACGTCCCGGATTCGCGCCGCCGGCAAATCCGGCATCGGCATTCAGCAGGGCACTTGGTTCTGTTCCCCGTCCGGTCGCAGCGGCAGTTGATGACCGCGTTAGTCCGGCTTGCATACCCAAAGACGACGCGGGACCCGAAGTACTGCTGACGGTGCCGTTTGCGTTCGATCGTGCTGGAAGTCCGCTTGTACTTCGGCCAACTGATGTGCTCGCAGGACTGGCGATCATTGCTTCTCCGTTCTTTGTACCGTCACCGCCCGCTGCCGCGACGCCGACCTCATTGGCGGTTGTTCCAACGGCATCGGCTTGTCGCGCTTCGCCGCGGCCCGTCATTCCCGGTGCTCCATTTGTATTTCCGATGGCAGGTTGGTTACCACCGTTCGCCGATCTGGCGACTGTGGCTCCGGAAATCTGCCCGCTCGATTGACCAGCACCCGCAGCCGTCGATGATCCGTCCGCAGCGGATCCCGTCGGCACTGATGCCGCGGAGCCGCGTCGATTGGATGTGGCCGCAGAAGATTCCTCCATGGCTGGCGCGCCGACGCCTGTCGCGGATGAGACTTCCACGTTATCCGCGCCGGAAACGGCTGCGGCGGTGTTTGTCCTTGCATTGCTGCGTGCGATGGAGACACTGCCGCCCGCTGCCGGAGCTGTTGTCGATGGATCTCCGATCCCGGCCGCTCGCTCAGACATCGCACGGCTCACGGAAGGGCTGTCATTAGACGTGGGCGCATCGTTCATGGCAGGATCGCCAGTCGATCCGGATGCC
Organism: Planctomycetota bacterium; assembly: GCA_031416875.1. Classification (GTDB taxonomy): domain Bacteria; phylum Planctomycetota; class Planctomycetia; order Planctomycetales; family Planctomycetaceae; genus SXXK01. The sequence continues at coordinate 5,704 of JANOUN010001367.1, forward strand.
GCAGCCGCCTGCTGGCGAGCAATCTCAATCTGCTGTTCCCGCACATCCACCTTCTGAGCGTCCGATGTGGCGACTTTGACGTCTTCACTGACAGCCATCGTCGCGTCAAGCTCAGTATTTGTTTTCGCGGCGATGTGGGCCTGTACGTCTTCCGGATTGATCGTCGCCTCGGCTCGCCGAGCCTGCAGCATTGCTGACTCAAGCTGCTGTTCTGCGGACGCGATTTCAGTCTGTTCGCGTGCAGTCTCCGGCGCTGCGCTGGATTGCTTCATCTGATCCATCTGCACGTCCAGTATTGGCTGGGCGCTCTCGGCCGTAGCGACGTCTGGCGATGCGGCTGGCTGTGGTGTCGGCAATTCATGCTCTTTTGCCTGGCGTTTCATTTCTGCGGCGGCGTCGGCGGCGAGTTTGACTTGTTCCTGACGTTCCATGGACTCCAGCTTCTCAACATCCTGAGCCTGTGTCGCATCAATGGGTTTTGGCTTGTCTGCTTCGGCAATCTCCGTTTCGACGCGCTCAACATCGACATTGTTTTCCGGTGTCTCAGAATCTGATTGCTGTTTCCACAGCGACTCGGAATTCGGAGTTTCTTCGCCCGCATAGTCCGGGAGCGTGAACTCGTCCGGCGTCGCCCCGGGCAATTCCGCGGCAGCAGCGGGAATCGGGCGCGGGCCGCGGAATTCCACGACGGAAACAGACAGGCACAGCAGAAAATGGATCAGCAGGCTGATTGCGATCGCCCACTGTAAGCGGCGTTTAATCACGCCACGGACCAGAAACGTCACGGCGACCAGCATGGCCACCAAGGCTGTGGCCCACGCGATTTGCCCGGGCAGTTGTTCCATGCCTGGCAGGGGAACAACTTTGGCATCGGTGAACAGAACGGCCATTCCCTGGAGGGCCACAATCCCGCACGCCATCGCAACGGAAATGGCGGTCAACATCCGCAGACGCTGGCCAGCGGTGAGTTCCTGTAAATCGTCATCCGCAATTCGGACCAGATCTCTCATGGACCACCGCCCTCCGTGATTTCGTGCGGTGGCAGCACGGCGACACGATAGTCGCGAATCTTTGCCTGATTGCAGAGACTCATGACTTTGGCAATGTACTTCCAGTCCGATCGTTCATCGCCTCGAATCACGACCGGCTGATTCCCCGGATTGTTGATTTCCGCGCGCTGCAGCCGTTCGCCCAGTTGAGCCTCCGAATGCATTTCACCGCCAACGTAATACTCACCGCGAGAATTCACATTGACGATCATTTCTTTCGGTCGCATCACCATCGGCATCGCTGCGACCGCATCCGGCAGATGTGCATCGAGCGAACCTTCGCCAGACGCTTTCGATTCATCTTCAAACCGACTGGCAACCATGAAGAACAGTAACAATTGAAACACGCAGTCGATCATCGGCGTCATGTCGATGTTTCGTCTGCTGGCGTTACGGTTTTTAAAGCGAAATCGCATAGATGTGATTCTGTCGTATGAGCGAAATGGCGGCTAAACCGCGTTCACAATGAGATGCGGAGTTTTCTGTAGGGTGTGACAAGCGAGCAACGCGAGCGCGGGCACACCGAGGATTCAGCGGAAACGTGGTGTGCCTTCGCAGCTTGTCAGCTGCTTGTCACACCCTGCGAATTT
>JANOUN010001368.1:0-4344 GCA_031416875.1 Planctomycetota bacterium
GTTTTACAAGGACACGCCCGGCCGCAAGCTCGCCATGAGCGCGCCGAAAAGTGAGCCGAAGGTTCCGCTCGAACGCTGGTGCAAGCTCGACGCGGCGAAGGAAGGCAAGCTGCCGATCGACGATTCCGACGGCGGCTGTGATTGTCATCCTCCCGTGAAGAACTACCGCGCGTGGAGCCGTCAGCATCCCGCGATTGAAATCGCCGAACAGGACGCCATCACCGACAGCGGAGAAGCGTTCTATCTGATGAAGCAGCGCGGCATTCAGAATGTGATTGTGATGGGCGTGCATACCAATATGTGTGTCCTGGGACGTCCCTTTTCCATCCGCCAGATGGTGCGACAGGGCCAGAATGTGGTGCTGATGCGCGACATGACCGACACGATGTACAACCCGGCGATGGCTCCGTTTGTCTCACACTTCACCGGCAATGATCTGATCGCTCAGCACATTGAACAGTACTGGTGTCCGACGATCACCAGCACAGACATTACGGGTGCCGAACCATTTCGATTTGCTGACGATTCGCGGAAGCACATCGTGATCATCACATCGGAACCTGAATACAAGACCGAAGTGTCGCTGACTCAATTTGCCAAAGACGAACTTGGGAAGGATTTCAAAGTGAGTCTTGTTTACGGTGACGCTGAGGACGGCAGTATTCTTCCGGGGCTTGAAGTGTTGAAGTCCGCCGATCTGGCTTTGATCAGTATTCGCCGCCGAACGCTGCTGCCGGATCAGCTGCAGCAGATTCGCGATTTCATCGGTTCCGGCAAACCGGTGATTGGGATTCGGACGGCCAGTCACGCCTTTTGCCTCCGCGACAAACCCGCACCGGACGGGCGAGGCGACTGGCCGGAATTTGATCGCGATGTGATTGGCGGAAGTTACACGAATCATCATGGAGAAGGCCCAGCAACCACAATCACCGTTGCCACCGGTGCCGCTGAACATCCCATCCTGGCCAGCGTCCACGTGGCGGAACTGCAAGGGAAGGGTTCGCTGTATATAGTCAGTCCATTGCAGCCGACGGCCACGCCGCTGCTGATCGGCTCGATTCCGGACGCCGCTGTTGAACCGGTCGCATGGCTCAATCAACGCAAACACGGCGGCACGACGTTTTATACGTCACTGGGTCATGTCGGCGACTTCGAGCAGCCCGCCTTCCGTCGGTTCCTGAAAAATGCGTGCGCATGGCTGGCCAATTTGTGAATTTGTAGGGTGTGACAAGCGGCAGCGCAGGCACACCAGACCGGTGATGAGGTGTGCCTGCGCGTTGCTTGTCACACCCTACGAGTTCCCCATCATCAATAATTGGCCAGCCATGCTTCTGGCACCAGGCACGGTTGCCAGCTGGAGGCGAATTGCTGATCATACGGAATTGTAGAGGGACCTCTGTTTTTTCATTGTGAGATCAGGCATGAAGTTGCTGCAGACATTGACGCAAACACCCTCGGTTCCAGGGCGTGAAGGTCGGATTCGTAAGGTGATTCAGGACTATGTGACGAAGCAAAAGCTGTTCGACGAAGTCACGGTCGATGCGATGGGATCGCTGATCGGCGTCCGCAAGCCGCGTCCGGAGAGCGGCAAAGCGTCAAAGAAACCTGTCAAGGTCATGCTGGCGGCACATATGGATCAGATCGGGTTCCTCGTCCGCCACATCGACGAATCTGGGTATTTGCGTCTGAATCCGGTAGGTGGATTCGATGCGCGGAACCTGTTTGCGCGCAGGGTGCGAGTCTGCACTGCGCATGGCGATCTGCCGGGAATTATGAATGCCTCCGGAAAGCCGATTCATATCGCGAGCGAAGCTGACAAAAAGAAGATCCCCGAAGTCACGGAGTTCTTCGTCGATCTCGGCCTCAACGGGGAACAGGCGCGGAACAATGTTCTCATTGGCGACATGGTCGTGCTCGACGGGCCGTTCGAAGAAGTCGGCAACTCGGTCGTCAGCCAGTGTCTGGACAATCGCGTTGGCTGCTGGGCACAGCTCAAAGCGCTGGAGGCCCTCAAGCATCACACCTGCGAGATTCATGCGGTCTGGACGGTGCAGGAAGAAGTCGGTCTCCGCGGCGCGCAAGCGGCAGCCTATGGCGTGCATCCGGATATCGGAGTCGCGTGTGATACCACCCTGTGCTGCAAAACGCCTGGGGTTCCTGACGAAGATCGCGTGTCCGTGGCTGGGGACGGTGTCTGCCTGCACGTCATGGATTCGTCCATGATTTCGGACATTGGTCTGGTGGAACAATTTGAAGCCGTCGCGAAAGCCAACTCCATCAAGTGCCAACGCGCTATTCTCCCGCGTGGCGGACAGGACGGAGCCGTGATTCAACGCACCCGCAGCGGCGTGAGAACCATCGCACTGGCGTGCCCGGTAAAGTACATTCACACCGTGACTGAAATGACTCACAAAGACGACCTGAAATCCTATCACACACTCCTGACTGCCTGGCTGGAGTCGTTGTGAAATTCGCGGACGGCAGAGTGTCCCGATCGAACCTGGATCCCGCACAAGATGTCTCAGGCTGAAAGGTTCGGAATTCAGCGCACACTAACGATCCTCGATAGTTTTTAGTCAGATCTTACCAGCCGAGAACTTTGAAATGGACATTTCCTCCCCGAGCGACGTTTCCCTTGATCAAGTGACATTGGAACTGATTTCCGATGCCAAAGTCCTTGCGCGACAGGTCAATGAAAGCCGACCGCTCCCGCCCGAAGTCATCAGGAATATACAGAAAGAACTTTTGGGTGAGCGTGTTTACAACAGCAATGCAATCGAAGGGAACACGCTGACACTGCGTGAGACCAGGAGTGTCTTACAGGCTGGCGGTATCGTGGACGTCAGTCGTAAACGAGAAGCAGCCGAGGCCCTCAATTTGGCTAAGGCGATTGCGCAAGTCGAGGAAATGATCCGAGAGCCGGAGTCCTGGTCCGACATCAATCGTTTCACTGCCGTGCATCGCACAATACTGACAGGTGTTAAGGACCATGCTGCGGGACGCATTCGTTCAGAACCAATCATGATTACCGGCGCGAAGCACCACCCGCCCGATCCGGCGCAACTGGATGTTCTTCTAGGGCAGTTTTTTACTTGTCTGAAAGACGCGACTCGGGCGGAACCTGTCATCGTGGCATCGTGGGTGCACTGGGTGATTGCGAGAATTCATCCCTTTGCTGACGGAAATGGCCGCCTTGCTCGACTATGGCAGGATCTGATTCTCTTCGGCAGCCAATTGACGGCGGCAGTGATCCGACAGCAGGATCGCACCGAGTACTATGCCGCTCTCGAATCCGCTGATGGCGGCAATCTCAATCCACTGACGCAGCTGGTCGCCAGATCGCTCAACCGGACGCTCCAGGTTTACGTGAACGCGCAGCGTGAAGTGGACGAACTGAAGGACTGGGCAGCCGGAATTGTGGGTGAGACGAACGCGCGAGCCGATGAGAAACGGAAACTTGAGTATTTGCGATGGGTCCGCCAGATGGATCAGCTGAGAGACGCATTTGAGCGATGTGCAACGCAGGTGACCAATGCGTCGGATGGGACTGTCGAGGTGCAGGTAAACTCGTTTGACATCATAGATCAGCCGACATGGGAGACACTTCGATCCGGTGGGAATGCCGCGAAGACATGGTATTTTGGGGCCAATTTTCGTCATGGAGACGCACGCGTTCAATACTGCTTTTTCTTCGGAAGGCATTGGTTTTCGGAAGTTGACCGAGATACACCCGGAATCGGCCCGAATACATGCCTGTTGGTCAGTGAACAACGTGGGGATGAAAAGGCAGTGCGTCTGAGCGAGGTACAGAACTGTGCGCTCACATTGCGGGAAGTCCTCGTTGTTGGTGACAAGCTGGCACGAAAGCGTTTCGATATCGTCAAAGAAAGAGATGTCTATGATCTGGAGATTGACTCGCTCCGGGTGGCTCGTGAGTTCGTGCAGGAAGTTTTTTTGAAATGCCTGACGTGAATTGTCCGCATTCGAACAAATCGCGGATCCACCCCGCGGCTGACGATTTGCGTCACTTTGGCCAGATTGTGAATCTGCAGCTGTAGGGTGTGACAAGCGGCAGCGCTGGCACACCATGGCCGTGTTTCGGCGCGCCTGCGCACTGCTGCTCACACCCTACACGTTGCGCATGTGAATCGCTGGCCGACCGTGACGGTTTGCGTCGCGACGATGCCGCGGGTATCGTTTCATGTTAGACTCTTCGGGAATCGCATGAATGCAGAAACGGTTTCATTCACGCGCCAGTGGACTCACAGGGAGATCAGAAAATGCCGAACCGACAACCACCTGGACATCGACCGGGAGCTGCGTCTCAACGCCGCCGCGATTTTC
>JANOUN010001369.1:0-1739 GCA_031416875.1 Planctomycetota bacterium
GAACACAACAGCCTGACGGCTGTGCTCCAGGACGAACTATTTCGTCCGTCCCCGGCTTTCCTGCAGGAACAAACGATCGATGTCGAGATGCTTTTCCGGGTTTGACTCCCAGACGGCTTTGAGGGGATAATCGGCCGCTTCGGTGGTGCCGTTGTTCTGATGCACGGCTTTCCAGTATCGAGTGGTCAGCATCGCTTCTTCGAGATACGAATTATTGTCGATAAAGAATTTCGGGTATTTTGCTGATGCTTCAAGCCACCGATTCATCGAGATTTCCAGCAGACTCTGAGCTTCGGAAATCTGATTCGTCCCGTCTGGTAAAACGTTATTGTATCCTCGGCCGTCCACATATGCCTTTTTTGCGTCGAAGAATGCCTTGTGGGCTTCGATCGTCACCGAGTCCGCTTCGGTTTCGGCAAAGTCACGCCAGTATCGATAGTGAACCATATCGACACTGCCGCTCCAGACTCTCCTCTGCATCGTCATATCGATTCCATTGGTCTTCGCCATTGCCTCAAGTTCTGCGTCTGAACTGTTGAGCATGTACTTGTGATTGTCAAGACCAAGGAATTGGTATTTCCCGTAGTCATTCATCCACTCATCGTAGGCCTGTTTCCAGATTGAAGCCGTCAGAGTGGTACCGACATTTTCTGCAGCCCCGGCCGCAGAATCATCGGGCACAGTGACGCTGGTCGGTGTCGTCGCTGCACCGAAAAACTTGCCTTCTTTGGTCAGAGCATCCGCGTAATTCATGAGCGCTTTGACAGGCCCCTGACGGAAGAACACATGAGTCATTCCTTTGGATTCAACGAAGCCGTCATTGTCATCCTTAATGTTTGCGGCCTCAAAGTGATTGCGAGCGACCAGATAGCTGTCGATGCCGTCTTTGTTTATCTCGACATCCGGCCCGTTGATCCCTGTGACTTTATCCTTGAACTTGTCGTCCGGATCATGCAAAAAGAATTCACGGAAGAATTTCTTTTCGTCAGAAATCCCCATCTTCTTGTCGATCACTTCGCCCACATTGTGTTCCAGAATTGGAATGGTGTCATTGCGGGATGTCCCGCGTTTCAGGAACTTGATGCCTTCTTTCACCCAGTAAAAGCGGTCATCAACTTTGTCCCATTCCCGCGACACATTGTAAGCCAAATTCCAGCCCTGAAATTTCCAGATCTGCACATAATGGGGTTGCAGCAGAATGATCGAATCAACTGTCGTGCGCAACTTAGCCCACTGCTTATGTTCCTGGTACTCAATCGCCTTCAGATGCAGCAAGCTGGCTGCCGGACCGCGCAGGCCGAGCAGTACCAGATTCATGACGGAGCTTGAAGGATCCACTTCGCCGAGCGTGGCTTCGCCAAGGTCATAGTCCTGGCGAAGTCTGCCAAGCTTCCCGAGACCTGACGAGGCGACTCCCGTGGGACTCTGCTGCACCGGGAAACCCAGGTAGACGATCGGCCCGAGCAGCACAATGATGCCGACTGCATACAGTAGCTTGCGTTGTCGAGAAGTAAGATTGTTCATTTCGATTCCAGCTCCCGGAACTTCAGCAGAGCACCCGCAATCAGGACACAAGGGATAAGAAAACCCAGACAAATCAGAAACGCCGGCACAACGGTTTCCGCAAATGGCACATCGAAACCGTTTTCCACAAATCCGGCGGCAGAGTTAAAGACACTGAAGTCAGGCACGATCTGACTGAATCCCCACAGGATCGCTCGCGGAACAGCATCAATTCC
>JANOUN010001370.1:0-8837 GCA_031416875.1 Planctomycetota bacterium
GAAATTCGCAGGGTGTGACAAGCAGCTGACAAGCTGCGAAGGCACACCACGTTTCCGCTGAATCCTCGGTGTGCCCGCGCTCGCGTTGCTCGCTTGTCACACCCTACAGAAAACTCCGCATCTCATTGTGAACGCGGTTTAAATGCCAGCCGAACAGAAAGAGCAGCGCCAGACTCAATTGACTTGAACGGTACAGAACCAGATCATTTCGTGCACCTGAATTTCAATTCACCCCGGCAAAGTGGCCTCACCAAATGTCAGAGCGCTTCAGCATCGAACAGGTCCCACTGCTGCCTGATCGTCCGCAGGATGGACATAAGGGTACGTTCGGCAGAGTGCTGATCATCGGCGGTTCGATCGGGATGAGCGGAGCGGTGTGCCTGTCGTCTGTGTCCGCGCTGCGATCCGGGTCAGGCCTGGTCACTGCCGCAATTCCGCGCTCCATTCAGATGACTGTTGCGGCGTACGAACCGTGTGTGATGACGATTGGTCTTGAAACCGATTCCCACGGACAACTCGCCTCATTGTCGCGAGATCGCATTGAAGAACTTCTTGCCGGAAAAGACGCGGTCGCAATTGGCCCTGGACTTGGTCAGAGCGCAGCAGCGGCGGAACTGGTCTCACTCGTGCTGGAGTTCTGTCGCGTGCCGCTGGTGCTCGATGCGGATGCGCTGAATGTGGCAGCGACGGGCCAACTGTTGGCGAAGCGGAACAAAGGAACGGCCTGCGTTATCACGCCACATCCAGGCGAGTTTGGTCGTCTGACGGGGCTGCCGATTACCGACGACGAAGACACCCGGATTTCGATGGCCGCTGATTTTGCGATGACTCATGAACTGACGGTGGCGCTCAAGGGGCCGCGCACGGTGGTCACAAATGGTGTGCGGCTGTTTGTGAATGCAACGGGCAATTCAGGAATGGCCACCGCCGGCAGCGGGGACGTACTGACCGGAATTATTGCCTCGCTGCTGGGCCAGAAAATGAATGCGTTTGAAGCTGCAGCCCTGGCTGTCAATGCGCACGGTCGAGCCGGAAATTTTGCGGCCTTTGAACTCAGCCAGCGCGGGATGATTGCTTCAGATCTGCTGATGTCTTTGCCAAAGGCGTGGGACCAAATTGAATCCCATCAGGACGTCACCAGACCAGACGACGCATCATGATGTTCATCGGCCTCGTGACTGGCATGCTGCTGCCGGGTGTGGGCCGCATCGACGATTCGCTGCATCAGCAGCGGATCCACGGCACCTCGAAAACGAACCCGGCCATCAAGCATGACGACGGGGATTGATTCTCCAAACTGTCGCGTCAACTGCGGATCGCCGGTGATGTCAATGGTTGTAATGGCAGGAAGTGCGTTCTGAAAACTGATCAGCACGGCCATTGCATCGTCGCACAATTCGCATTCCGGTCTGCTGAGGAGTTCACACGTCCTGAAAAGCGGCGTCGTTGATTCTGGCTCGGAGGCTTGTGGTGGCGATTTGAGCAGAATTGCGGCGAATAAGAACATGCCGCAGCAGAGGAACAGATGCATTCCGCGGCTGGTGTCCCAGACGGCGGGCATGGAAAACATTCTGAATTCCATGCGGTCACAGAAAATCAGCACGGCGAAAATCGACGCCGTAATCATCATCGCCGTTCCCAGCCATGCCTGAAATCGATCGTTGAGTTCCTGTTCTCTTGACCTTGAATGACGAGCCATGGCCAGCCTCCTTTATTGCATTGCCAAGACCTTATTCTATCGTCCAGTAGTCAAACACAAAGGCTTCATCCAGTTTTCCGCCCAGCAGTTCTACAAACTGTTTGTGAGCCGCATGCGGCAGATACGCGTCCCGATCGGCTGCCGTGGCAAAAGTGATCAGGTAGCCGTGAGTAAAACCTTTGTTCAGTCCTTCAGGACTGTTGTTGATCCCTCGTTCAAAATCTTTGACCTCTGGAATTGCGATTTTCAGATTCTGAAATGCCCGGTTGATTTCATCCAGCTGAGCCGGTGTGACCTCAGGTTTGAACTTGAAAATCACAACATGCCGCAGTTCACGCTTTCGAGCCGCGATTTCGCCAACCGCTTCCAGCATTCGGACTGCCACAAAGCGATTTCCTGCGTCGTTCAGATGGACTCCGTCACCCGTAAGGATCCCCTTGGGCTCGTTGGCGGTATTGTACTCTTGCAGATTTGCGATAAAGGCGGCTCGCAGATCCAGCAGCGTGGTGCCGGTTTCCATCGCCACTTTGCGGCTGACGGCAGTGTATTCGTCCAGCATCTTGTCCAGCGGATTTGATCCGTCGTGCTTTTCGTCGATCACGCTGGGTGTCGACAGAATGACTCGGGCACCGGCGTCGGTGCAGCGTTTGATCAGACTTCGCAGGCCGGTTTCGAAAGCACCGATGTCTGTTCCCTGTCCGCGCGTCGAATGCCAGACATCGTTAATGCCGATATAAATCACGACCACATTGGGCTTGTGAGACAGCACATCCTTATCCAGCCGAGCTTCCAGATTCGGCACTTTGTTTCCGCCGATACCGGCCCCGATGACTTTGATGCCGGAATCCGGACGAGATTTTTCAATCGCCTGTCGGAACAAGGTCACGTACCCTTTCTCGCCCGCACCCTGTTGCGTGATGGAGTCACCCAGAAAGACGATGGTCTCACCATCTTTCAACTTCGCCGATGCGCTGGCACCGGAAAACAAGATCGCCATCGCCAGAATTGCCCTTGTCCTGAACATGTCCGAAAATCTCCCGAAGCGGCAAAGCCGCGATGCCCGTGAAAACAATTGCCAGACTCAAAGATTGGCAGAGCGAAGAACGTACGTCAAGCGGTTGTGAGTTTCGTGGGATAAGCTTCCAGCTTGTCAGGATTGTAGAAAACATTGAGTTTTCACTGAGCGACGGCAAGCTGGAAGCTTACCCCACGCGGAAATGAGCGCGCCGCATAATGAATTACGGCTTTTCGGCGTCCGAACACACACAGACCATCTGTTGGCAGCCCGGACAGCCGTTTCCATATTTCGCATGGACGGCTTCGGTCAGGTTAATCCCGGCGACGTTGGCAATGGTAGCCAGCCAGGCAAGGACATCGGCAAACTCTTTGGCAATGTCTTCTTTCGATGATTCGCGGAGGGCAGCGGCGAGTTCTCCGATTTCTTCCATCAGCCACATAAAAGTCCCTTCGACGCCTCGCGCTTCGTCCTTGCGGGAATACATGCGGTCGATCAGTTGCTGAAGTTCGTCGAGAGTCATGCTACTTTCCCAGTTCCTTGACAATGCCTTCCGCTCCATACACCACCTGCAGCGCTTCGCGGATCGCGCTGGAATGGACAGACACGGAGCGGGCCTGTTTGTCTGTGTAGATGTAATTACCGGACAGCGACTGCACGTTGCCGTCAAAGATCAGGCCGACCAGTTCACCGGCGCGGTTCACGACCGGGCTTCCGGAGTTGCCGCCGATAATGTCTGCTGTGCTCACAAAGTTGAATGGCGTTGATTTCGTCAGACTGGCTTCCGTCTTTTTCCAGGACGCCGGTAAGACGTAATCCGCCTGACCCTGATGTTCCTGCTCATGTTCAAATGCACCGCCGATCGTGGTCCATGCCGGAATCTGCCGACCATCCTGTTCGTAACCCTTGACCGGACCAAACGCCAGTCGCAGCGTAAACGTGGCATCGGGATACGATGACGTGCCTTCGAAAGCAAATCTCGCTTCCGCGATTTTTGCGTAGGCCTGCTTATCCTGCTCATCCAGTTGATCAATGATCGTTCGGATTCGGCGGACTTCCGGGTTGATGATCCTCGCCAGTTGGATCAGGGAGTCCTTGCTGTTGTTGATGGCATCAATGCCGCCAGCCGCGATCTTCCTGCGATTCTCAACGCTCAGCAATTTCGTACCGCCAATCAACTCGGCCGCACGATCAGCAGGGCCTTTGCCTGCGAGGATTTCCTGGCTCAGCGGATCATCAAAGCCGCGCTGCTCGAGCGTCTTTGCGATTGAATCGGCGAGCAGAACCTGTTCCAGATCCAGATAGATCGGGGCTTCGGAATAAAGTTGCTGCAACAGCGATTCACGGCCAGCATCAGCAAATTGCGGCAGGCGTTCCCCCGATGGTTTCAGATCTTCCTCAGCCATCTGCACAAGTTCCAATGCGATTCCGAACAGCTGCGAACTGACCGCCGCGCCCTTGCCGAGCAGTTCCGCACGCTTTGCCGTGGTTTCCGAAATTGTCTGCCATGCGGACGCGAGCGGTTTGAGTTTCGGATCGGCGTTGATGGCTGCGAGCAACGCCTTTTCTGCGGCGGCCTTGTCGGACAGCACCTGCGGATCCTGCAACCCAGCCAGCATCCCAAGTCGTGCTTTACGGGAATTCTGCACGCCGAACAGATCATCCCGCGCACGGCGTGCCTGCTCTGTGCCCCGCAAGCCGTACTGCTGCAGCAGGATCTCCTGCCGCCGCAAACTGGTCATTATATAAGGCAGAGACAGGTCGCGCTGAAATTTGATCGCGTCCATCGTGAAGATGCGACTGGTGCGACCGGGATTACCCGACACAAAGACTACGTCGTCTTCTTTTGGACCACGTTCCGACCACTTGAGATAATGGTCAATTTGCGCGGGCTTGTCATCTTCGTAGACGCGAAAAATGCAGGCATCCAGACAGTATCGCGGATACTCAAAGTTGTCGGCATCGCCACCAAAGAAGGCGATGGCCGTTTCCGGAGCCCACACGAGCCGCACGTCGGTATATTTCTTGTATTGATACAGATGGTATCGACCACCGCCATACAATGTGGTCACGGTGCTTTTGAGGCCCGTCTCATCCAGTGCCGATTTTTCCATCTTCGCAATAATGGCTCGCCGAGCTGCAACAGCCTGTTCCGTTGTCATATCGTCGGTGACGGAACCCTTAATTTCTGCTGTGACGTCTTTGATATTCACCAGTTGATTCAGTTCCAGATCCGGGGCCTTGAGTTCCTGATCAGCGCCGTGCGCCAGGAAGCCGACATCCATGATATTTCGCTCCGGCGTGGAGAGCTTGAAGAGCGTATCGGAGCCGACGTGATGATTGGTCAGCACCAGTCCCGTGCTGGAGATAAACGATGCCGACCCGCCCACATTGAATCGCACGCAGGACTTCATCAGGTGCTCGGCCCATTCCTGGGACGGTTCAAACCCATACCGTTCCTTCAGTAACTGCGTCGGCAGATCATTAAACAGCCACATGCCCTCATCGGCTTTGGCAAAATTGGAAGTCTGCATCATGATTCCGGACAGCAACGACAGAAAAAGGAGAAGGCGAAACATGTGTTTGTTCCGTGAAATATTTTGCGAAACGAATAACGAGTGCAGTGAGGGAAAGACTTTGGTGCTCCGCAATCTACCCGACAACGGCGGTGGAGTGAAAGTCAGCAGATCGCCAGTTCCAATTTCGGTTGATTGGGCGGTTGTGTCGGAGTACACTGGAGGCCGGAGAAAACTGCTATGCCACTGCTTGATCATTTTCGACCGCCCGTTTCAAAAAAAGGATCGTGGGAGGGATTTCACGGGGGTTGGCCCATGACCATGGTTCAGCAACTGTGCAAGGTGCTTCCCGCCCAGTATACCGCTGAGCCTCGTGTCCACCTGGGAGCCTATTACGAGATCGATGTGTGTGCGTTCGAGGAGGAACATTTTCAGCGGCGTGACATGAGTTCTGAAAATGGTTCTCAGGTTGTTGCCACAGCCGTTTGGGCACCTCCGGAGCCCACTATGTCCGTCGATCAGGATCCCGCAGAACTGTATCAGTACGAGGTTCTGATCTTCGACCAAAATCGTGATCGCGAACTGGTCGCGGCGATTGAGATTGCCAGTCCCGGCAATCAGGATCGTCCGCAGCATCGCCAGTCATTCGTGGCCAAATGCGCGACGTTGCTGCAGCAGAAAGTCTGTGTATCCATCGTCGATCTGGTGACGACGATGAACTTCAACCTCTACTGTGACCTGCTGGAACTGTTCGAGGAAAAGGACGCGGCGTTCGATCCGCCGCCCGCGACATACGCTGTCACCTGCCGGAGCCATAAGCTGCCCGTTCATTCCCGTTTCGAGACATGGGCCTATCCGCTGGTTGTGGGACAACCTTTGCCGATCCTGCCTGTCTGGCTCGATCCCGATCTGGCCGTGGCCCTCGACCTGGAAAGCTCCTACCAGGCCGCCTGTCAGGCGCTGCGGATCACGTAGTTCAAAGTAGCAGGACCTCGCCGAGGTCCGTCGGCAACAATGTCGTCCGAGGATCAGGCATCGGACCTCGGCGAGGTCCTGCTACTTTACCTGAGCATTTTCCGGTCCACCGCCGGAATCCGCTTGTTCGTGAAGCCACGATGGTTCAGAATTCTCCGCGGGGAGATCGACGAATGAAGAGTGTCGCGGTGCTGTTATTTCTGCTGGCTTCGGGATTTGCCGTTTCGGCTGATGACGGCGCGGTAGACTACACTCGCGACGTGAAGTCGATTTTCCGCGAACGCTGCTACGCGTGTCACGGGGCATTAAAACAGGAAGGTGGCTTGCGGCTGGATACCGGATCGCTTGCCAAAACAGGCGGCGACAATGGAGCAGCGATTGTTCCCGGCGATGTTTTTCACAGCCCGCTGATTGATCGCATTTCCGCGTCCAATGATAGTGTGCGGATGCCGCCTGAAGGCAAGCCGCTGACGGATGATCAAATCAGCGTGTTGACGCGCTGGGTGCATTCCGGAGCGGTGTCGCCCGAGAATGAACAACCCGAGCAGGATCCCAGGAAGCACTGGGCGTTTCAGAAACCCGTGCGGCCTGAAGTCCCGGTGGATCGGGACTCGACAGCCGCGGAATTCGCCAACTTCAATCCCATTGATGCCTTCATCAGCGCCCAACGCCGATCGAACGGCATCGCGGCCATGCCGCCCACTGACAACGCCACGTTGCTGCGTCGCGTGTGTCTGAATCTGAAGGGTCTGCCCCCGACAGCCGATGAACTGCAGGCGTTTATGGCGGACGATTCACCGACGGCGTATGAAGACGCGGTCGATCGCTTGCTTGCGTCGCCTCAGCATGGTGAACGCTGGGCTCGACACTGGATGGACGTCTGGCGTTACAGCGATTGGTACGGCCGCCGATCAGTGCCCGATGTGATGAACAGTTATCCGATGGTCTGGCGCTGGCGCGACTGGATTGTGAAGTCGATCAACGAAGACAAGCCCTACAATCAAATGGTCGTCGAGATGCTGGCGGCGGATGAGTTGCTGCCTGCCGATGATCAGAATGTCGCCGCGACCGGCTACCTTGTTCGCAGCTGGTTCAAATGGAACTACGAAACATGGAAGAAGGATCTGGTCGAACACACGGGCAAGGCGTTCCTCGGGCTGACACTGAACTGCTGCCAGTGCCATGATCACAAATACGATCCCTTCTCACAGGAAGAGTATTTTCGATTCCGGGCGTTCTTTGAACCGCTGGAGCTGCGACATGACCGCGTACCCGGAGAAACCGATCCGGGGCCATTTGTGAAATACGAGTACACGAAATCGTATGGTCCGATCAGCAGCGGTATGATCCGGGTCTTCGACGAATACCTTGACGCAGAAACGTTCATGTTTTCCAAGGGAGATTCCCGACTGCGGATTGAGGGAAAACCGCCGATGACTCCGGCGGCCCCCGCTGTGACTGGCGGGGACCAGTTGCAGATCTCACAGATCGTATTGCCGGTCACCGCCGCGTATCCGGGGATGAAGGAATTTGTGCGTGCGGAGGAACGGAGCAAACCCATGGCTGCAATTGCTGCCGCCGAAACAGAACTCGCCGCAGCCAAAGCCTTGCTTTCTGTACAGCCGACAGCATTGCGCGACGAATTGCTCGCTGCCGAAGCTGCACTCAACGTGGCTCGCGAGGAAGCGCTTCGACAACTCGGTACAGACAAATCCAGCACGGCTCGTCAGGCGCTGGAGGGAACTCAGTCACTGGTGCTGGACGCGAAGACCGGTCGCCGAGCGCTGTCGCACTCGGTTCCGGAACTGAGTGCGCTCGCGGACAATGGGACCGTCTCGTACCTCGTTCAGATCGTGCAGGATGAGCACACCAATTTCCAACTGGCACTGGATATTGCTCAGGGAGCCACTGGCGGATACGTCGCTTTTGAAAAAGGTTCGATCAAGACCTATCAGCCCGGTGGCTTCAACGAATTCGTCGCCGGGAACTATAATCTCGCGAAGGGACAGAATCGCTTCCGAGTGCAGATGCAGCTCAATTTGTCGCAGAACCAGTTTTTGCTGACAGTCACATCGCTGACGGACAACGTCGTGGTGGTCAATGCAGTTCCGGCAGCCGTCAATGGCTGGAAGCCGCAGGCAAATGGCAAGCGCGGGCTGTTTCTTGATTGCCGACCGGGGACGGAAGCGATTTATGATGCATTGACGTTCGCTCAGCCCGACGGCACGAATGTGCTGGCCTTCGATTTCGAACCGCCTGCATTTTCTGAAGGTCAGGACGTCGTCGATGTGTCTGCTGCGGCGGGTTCAGCGCCGTGGATGGTGACAGGATATTGTCAGGCACCTGCGACGTCCAGAATCACATCCGCAGTCTCGCTGAATCCAGCTGTTCAGACAGCGGTCGCTCGGCTGAAGGCGGCTCAGCAGGCGCTGCGGCTTCCCGTGTTGACGATTGCTGCGGCGGAAGCCAGGTTGACAGCGGCTCACCAGGAACTGGCCAGTCTTCAACAGCGAATTGAAACCGATACGATTCGGTATTCAACGGGCCTGCTCTTCGAAGACCGGCAAGCGGAACCAGAGGTGAAAGCCCTGATTCATGCGGCCTGTCAAAGCGAACGAGCGGCCATGGTGGC
>JANOUN010001371.1:0-1563 GCA_031416875.1 Planctomycetota bacterium
GTGAAATCTCACTCGTCGAAGCTGTGCTGCTCGGTGAAACCGTCGAACTGGCGACCGCTTTCAAATTCAAGTCTCAGTTGGAAAAATGTGAATCGATCGCCGAAGCCGCGAAGATGGTGAATGATGCCTGCCAGTGCGGGCTGATGAAGTCCATGGACGCCGCGCGGTCACGACTTCAGGAGCTGGCGGCTGCCACGACTGACTTCGCGTCAATCGCCATGGCGACCTGGCAGTTGACTCTTGTGATTCGCTACGGCGACGTTCGCAAATTCGACGCCGCCCCATTGTTGCCGCTGGTGGACGAGTTGTTTGTACAGGGCACACTGGCTCTGTTTGCGGCATCCAGCTGCGACAATCAGGCTGCGAAAGGCATGGTTGTGGCCATTGACGAACTCAACAGAGTGGGACTGGAATTTCATGACCGCATTGATGAACCGATGTGGGTGGCTCAGCTTCAGCGACTGGCGGATGCAGATGATCGCAATCCGGTTCTGTCCGGCTATGCCTGTGCGATTCTTCTGGAGCGCGGTTTGATTCCCAACGAGGCTCTGGCCCGCGAGGTGTCTCGTCGCGTATCGCCGGGCATCCCGGCTGATTTGGGAGCCGGCTGGTTCGAAGGACTGGCTCAGCGAAATCGCTACGCCTTGCTCGCGCGACAGCCGTTGTGGGAGCAACTGGCCGACTACATTCAGTCGCTGGATGAAGATCAGTTTCGCAGGGCCCTGGTGTTTCTGCGGCGAGCTTTTGGCTCGTTCAGCGTTCAGGAAAAGCGTCACATCTCAGAAAACCTCGGAGAGGCCTGGGGCCTGAATCGCGATGCAGCCAGCGAGCTGATGGAACAGCCGCTGACGGAGAAGGAAGAAGAAACCTTGCAGGAACTGAACGAGTTCAATTTTGACGATCTATGACGATCTGCGAACTGACACGGTCTGCGTAATCTGAAAAGTGATTCAATGGCTTTTGAAACCGAACAACTCAATCGCTGGCGCCTGATACTGGGCAAGGATTCGCAGGACTCCCTGGCACAGATGTGTCCGGGCGGATGCGCGCTGTCGCCGGAACAGCAGGAGATGGATCAGGCTCTGGCGGAGATCTATGACGAGACGGAAAGCGAGGAATCGAATTCCAAAAAGCGTTCGGCCGGAATGGGTGGGTCATCGCCGCGGTTATCAAAATGGCTGGGCGACATTCGTAACTATTTCAAGGACGATGTGGTCACGGTGATTCAGCAGGATGCCATCGAACGCAAGGGTCTGAAGCAGCTTCTGTTCGAACCGGAGATGCTGAAGAACGTGCATCCTAATGTGCAGCTTGTGGGCACTCTGATGTCGCTGAAGGGACAGATCCCGGAACGCACCAAAGAGACCGCTCGTATGGTTGTGCGCGCGGTGGTTGAACAAATCAAGCTGGCCCTGGAACAGAAAATCCGCCAGGCCGTGCTGGGAGCACTGAACCGTCGCGAACATTCACCACTTCCGAATGCGAGTACAATCGACTGGAAGTGGACGATCGGCCGCAATCTGAAACATTACAACGCGGATCTGAACACCATTATTCCCGAAC
>JANOUN010001372.1:0-3832 GCA_031416875.1 Planctomycetota bacterium
ACGGCGCTTCGTTTGGTCCGGCCTACCCAATAATGTAGCATCGACGTCACACTCGTTGTTGCCCATCCCAAAATAACAGGACAATACGACGCTATGAGAAAAAGTAAGACGCTCGCCCGGATTCGTAACAACCAGACGGTGCGCATGTGTTGCCTTGGTCATTACATGCCATTCTTCGTCAAACAGGCGGCTCACTTCGGCTTCGACTGCATCTGGCTTGACCTCGAGCATCGGAACTTCTCGGAACGTGACGTTCAGGCGCTGCTGGCGTACTCGCATCTGCATGACATCGACATCATGGTCCGACCTGCCACGCTGGAGAAAACACGACTCTACCGCTATCTCGAAGACGGCGCGGCCGGGTTGATGATTCCACATGTCAACACGGCGGAGAAAGCCCGGATGCTGGTCGATGCGGTGAAGTTTCCGCCAATCGGCGACCGCGGCCTTGATGGTGCGGGACTCGATGCCGACTTCTATGTCGGTGACACCGATACGTTCGTAAAGCAGGCGAATGAAGAGACGTTCCTGGTGGTGCAGATCGAAACACTGCAAGCCGTGCAGAACGTGGACGAGATCGCTTCCGTCCCCGGAGTCGATGGCTTATTCATCGGGCCTGGTGACCTTGGCCTGCGAATGAAACTTGACCCCAGCCAGGGCACGCTGGAGTCCGCGTATGACCGCGTGGCGAGCGCGTGCCAGCGGCATGGCAAAGCGTGGGGAGCGCCAGCGGGAACTCCGGAGATCCTGAAACAGCGTCAGAAACAGGGAGGTCAGTTGCTGAATCACGGTGGAGAATTCAGCGCCGTCATGAGTATGCTTGAGGACTGCGCCGCAGCGTTTCAGAGCAGTGAACAGGAATCGCCGTGATGAACCTGACTGGCAAAGTCGCACTCGTCACGGGAGCTGGTCGAGGAATCGGGAAAGGCTGTGCCGTGCAGCTGGCCCGGTGTGGGGCGGACATGATCATTAATGATCGTCCCGGCAGTCCGGATCTTGAGGCGACGGCTGCCGAGATTCGATTACTGGGACGCACCTGCCACGCAATCGAATCAGACGTGTTCTGCCGATCCGGCTGCGAACAATTGCTGACGGCAGCCCTCGCCGTATTCGAAAGGATCGACATCCTCGTCAGCAATCCGGCGTACGGTCGCCGTTGCGCGTTTCTTGACTATCCGGCAGAAGAGTTCGAACGAACAATCAATGGAACACTGACCAGCGGGTTCCACATGAGCCAGCTGGTGTCCCGCCACATGGTCGCTCGCGGCGGTGGCGGCAAGATCGTCTTCGTTTCAAGCGTTCAGGCGGAGATGCCGATCAGTCTGTGTGCCGCGTATGGAGCCGCCAAGGCCGGTCTGAACCACCTGACGAGATCAATTGCGGTCGAACTGGCTTCACACCGTATCAACGTCAATGCCATTGAGCCAGGCTGGATCGACACGCCGGGAGAACATATCGCGTACTCAGACGAAACGATTGCCAGCGCAGGGCCGCGTTTGCCCTGGGGACGGCTTGGACTGCCGGAAGACATCGGCAACGCCGCAGCATTCCTGGTGTCCGACGCGGCTGACTACATTACGGGGACCGTGTTGCCCGTGGACGGTTGCTTCCGCTTCAAGGACTGCCGCGCTGAGTCGATCATTCCGCTCTCGGAACCCGGGCGATGACGCTGCAACTCCGGACATTCGAATATCGTTCGCAGCTCGCCGGGCCGCGTTTGCTGATCACGGGTTGCGTCCACGGTGACGAGTTTGAGCCGATCGCTGCAATTCGTCGGCTGGTGACTTTGTTCGAACGCAGTGCTGATACGGTGTCGGATTTTCGAGGAACAGTCATCCTGATTCCGGTCGTGAATGAATCGGCTTTTCTGCGAGGACATCGCTGTGGTGACGATGGACGTGATCTCGCGCGGTCATGCCCGGGGCGACCCGATGGCAGCGTCACCGAACAGACCGCGTGGGCGCTCAGCGAAGCAATTCGCAGTGCCGACTATTACATTGATCTGCATACCGGCGGCACGGAGTTGAGCGTTTACCCGCTGACCGGCTATATGCTGCACGCCAACCCGAATGTCCTGGAATCACAGCGACGCATGGCGCACGCCTTCAATCTGCCAGTCGTCTGGGGAACGTCGGCCGGACTGGAGGGCCGGTCTCTCTCGGTCGCGCGGGATGCGAATATTCCGGCGATCTATGGCGAGTATTTCGGCTCAGCCACATGTGATCCGGCGGGTGTCGATGCCTATGTCGATGGCTGCCTGAATGTGATGTCGGAACTGGGGATGCTCGACCGCGAGCGTCCGACAAGTCGAATCGCACATGTCGTTGAAGATGCTCAACCGAACGCTGGGCATATGCAGGTTTGTAACCCGTCTCCGGTTACGGGATACTTTGAAACACACGTGAAGCTCGGCGACGCTGTTCGTCCAGGGGATGTTCTCGGTACAATCGATCCTGTGGACGGCAGCAAGCCGGTGTTCGTCAAGGCAACTCAGTCCGGCATCGTGCTCGTTCTGCGAACATTTCCCCGAGTTCTTGCGGGCGAATCCGTCGGCGTTGTGCTGGAGTTGTGAGCGTCATAATTTGAGAGAGGTGGAGAATCCATGGACATTACCGTTCCGCAGCGACTGGTTTATCTTTCCGGCAAAATGGTCCCGGAATCTGAGGCCAGGATCTCCATCTTTGACAGCGCGGTCATGCTCGGCGACAGCCTCACCGAATCGACACGTACGTTTCGGCATCAACCATTTCGCCTTGATGAGCATATCGCTCGACTGTACCGATCACTCAAGGTCAGTCGTGTCGATCCGGGATTGTCACCGGCCGAACTGACGAGGATCACACTGGAGGTCCTGGAAGCAAATCTTTCCCACATGGATTCCGACGATGACTGCTGGATCGTCCACAATATCTCGCGGGGGCTGATGAAGCCAGGGCCCAGCACATCGCAGACCAATGCGGCCACGATCATGATCTTCACCAATCACATGGACCTGCGCGGATGGGTCAGGTATTACACCGAAGGCTGCCATGCGGTGACATCCATGAGTCGAGCTGTGCCCGCACAGTCGCTCGATGCGAGGATCAAGAATCGCAGCCGTTTGTTCTACACGCTGGCGGATGCCGAGGCGCGGCTGGTGGATCCCGATGCGCAATGCGTCATTCTGGATGTGGATGGCTACGTTTCGGAGAACAAAGGTGGCAACCTGTTTGCGGTTGTCGATGGAGTACTCCTGACACCGACGACCGAAAATTGTCTGGCAGGGATCAGTCGACAAACCGTGCTGGAACTTGCAGAAAAACTGAGAGTCCCTGTCCGGGAAGCACGCTTGCAGGTCTATGACTTCTACACGGCGGACGAGGTCTTCTTCACCAGCACGCCTTACTGCATCATGCCTGCCACCCGGTTTAACGGGCTGCCTGTTGGCAACGGGCGGGTTGGTCCTGTCACGAATCGCCTGCTGGCTGCGTGGAGTGCGCAGGTCGGCGTGGACATTGTTGCTCAGGCTCAGCGGCAGATGGCATAATGGCTGAACCCACGATTCAGAAACTCTTTGACCTGACGGGGCGCGTCGCACTGATCACCGGTGGGTCTGGTTACCTTGGCCGATCATTGTCGCGGTCACTCGCCGAGGCCGGAGCGACGGTTGTGATTGGAAGTCGCGATCGAAGTCGTGCCCAGGCCATTGCCAATGAATTGCCTTCCCCCGGCGGCGCGGTGCACGGCGCTGTTGCTCTTGATCACCTTAAAGAGGCGTCTCTGAACGAAGGATTCGATTCGGCCGTCACGGCGGCCGGGCAGGTAGACATCCTGATCAACAACGGTCAGCAGG
>JANOUN010001373.1:0-5028 GCA_031416875.1 Planctomycetota bacterium
CTATTGGTTCCTGACCCCTTTTCCAAAGCGAGATCTCCTTCTGAACATCCTCTTTGCTGACATGCCCACGAAAGGAATTCATCATGTCCCTCAGTAATCTGCAGCTCGCAGACCAACTCCTTGACTCGGATGCTGGCCGCGCTGTGTACGATGCCCTGATTCAGGCCAACATTGATCTGCGGTTCGTCTCACTTGAGCTTGTCAAAGACATGCTCAACGCCGAATATCACCATCGCCACCGCATGGGCTGGCCGAACAGTCAATGTTGCCTTTCGGCAAGTGTCTGAGCTGCGGAGTCAGCCGATGCTCCCAGTCAAGTTACCTGGCGGTCTGACGTCGGCGGCGTGGAGGTGAATCAAATCCGGTCACTCCAACATCGGCAACCTTGCCACAATAATTCCCGGCATCATCGTGGTCAGCTTCGGACCCTCAAAATCGACGAGGGACGAATTGATCCACGGTGATGACCGTTCTGCCACAGCAGCACCCGTCGCGGCCGCGTCTGGCGATGTTTCATCAAAGATCAAATCTGCCAGCAGGACACCTGCGTTCTTCAGCTGCGCTTCAGGCAGGCTCACAGGCTGTCCCAGTGTTTTGTCAATGTACACCGCCGTTGAAACCGACGGTGGCACCACTGCCGGATTCCCGGTTTCACCACCGCGAACCTGTACCTGCATCGCATCAGGGCGCCATGCCGCAGGAGGCTGCAATCGCACAATCGCCATTTGCGGTGAGAATACGGATTCTGTGGCGGTCATATTAAGACTCAATCGAGCAATCCCGCCACTGTGAACGATTGCATCCACAACACTGAACCCAAATCGCTGCGTGACGTTCGTGCAGAACACATCCCACGAATCCGAGTCGCCATTCCTGAATTCACACAGGAGACCACTGCCCCGATTTGCCAGCAGCACATTGTCCAGTTCACAACGTCTCGGAGGATGATTGAAGGACGCCGCATAACCGCCACCGCCAAACACGGAATTTCGAATGATCACACTGCCTTCTGTTCCCGACAATCGATGCCATGCAAGGCCGACGAAATTGTCTGCCACTGCCGGCGACTGAATCACACAACCATCGATCGTCAAAACGCCGCTTTGAACGGCGACCAAATGCGACATCACCGGATGGTTCGAAACCTCACCAGCGACCTCGGCCGATTGTTGCACTACGGTGATGCCATGGAGTTCCAGTGTGCGCGCCTGCAATACCCATTGTGTCCCGATGGGCACCACGATCTCGGCGGGCGGCATGGCATCACATTCAATCCGCAGCGTGCCGGGAGATTCACGGCGCTCCGCCAGATACGTCGTACCCGATTCCAGATGAATAATGCCGTCTGCATCAACCGGCGGCAGCGCGACCGGTCCGGTGATATGATTTACAACGACTGCAGGCTGTGTGTCGGCTCTTTCAACACGCACAGGATCAGGGGTGGATGTGAGACGAAGTGTCTGCGGAATGACACCGTTTCTGGCTGCGAGAAACACGAGCATCCCCAGTACGGACACTGCGGCCGTTGGCCATCGCCACGACATTCTGCTGCGGCTTGCACTCAGCCTCGGTCGTACATTCCTGCGCATGGCATGGTCGGGCATCCGTCGCGCCAGTGCGCGGCTATGACGGAGACTGTTTCCTGAGGCGGTCTTCCACGCCTTCAGCACTTCCGCACTGCTGCCGGGCCGCAGTTCCGGCGAGCGACGTGTCATTGACTGAATCAGCCGTGACATCCATTCCGGACAATCCGGCACCGGCCCACGCACATCAGCGATGTCGTGATCCTTCTGTTTCATCATCCGCGTAACCGGATCGGCACTCAGCACAACGGGACGACTGGTGAGCAACTGCCACAGCAGACATCCAAGTGTATAAAGTTCGCTGCGTGCGTCGGCCGCGCGACCAGTACCGATTTGTTCCGGAGCCACGCCGTCGCAATCTCGCAGCGTCAGTTGATCGGTGAGGGCAAACGCGGGCTGGCTGAGTCTTCGCGCAAATGGATCGACCATATGAATGCCGCCATGCAGATCAAGTCGCACGTTGCGAGGGACCAGATCACCGTGAAGCAATCGAGCAGATTCAAGCCACGTCAGTGCGGTAAGGAGTTCACGTCCAACTTCTGCCACCACTTCCCACGGCAATCGCCCGCCGCGAATCAGCAATTCTTCCATCGACCACCCGGCGATGAACTTTGATACCAAAAGGCGAGCCGATGCCGCAGTCTTCGAGCGATCAGAGCTGGAATCATTCGACGGCACAAACGCAACGACTTCCTGAGGCACCGTCAGCGCTCCGGGGATCGTACTGCGGAGACGATCGATCGAGGAAAGCAGTTCTTCGATGCGCTGGTCAAGTGGTGCGGTATTGCCATCGGGAACCTGACGCAATACAAATTGGTGACGCTGCTTTTCATCCGTGGCCAGATACGTTGATCGACCGAGCGCCCGTTGACGCTGAAAACGTCCGACAACGACGGAATCGGCGTCGTCCGTCTGAAGTTGATCAGCCTGCCATGCCGTCAGAAACCTCTGCTGGACGAGCGCATCCAGCCAGACAGAATCAAAGTCCGGCAAATCATGGCAGAGTCTCCTGACGTACGGTTCACAAAGAGCCAGTTCTGCTTTTGTGCAGAGGTTTTGTTCCGCGAGGATTTTAGTGAGCCGATCTGAAGGAGTCCGCATCCATGCCTGCCCCGAAAGTGTGGACTCACGCTGCATCCTCAGTCCATTACTCAATGCCGCGTGTTTCGCCACGCCCCGGATTGTCCCAGAAACCGCCAGTCTGCGACAAGGCGGCTTTTGAAAGAGTTGTGGAACTGATATCTGCACCGACAGAGCCCAAACAGGCTCCAATGGCGCGAACTTAATGAGCGGAATGGCGCTCGCGGTCTGTTGATTTAGTGATTTTTGGGGCTCATGATCATACCAACCCGAAGCGCTAGCGAGGAATTCAGCCGTTTCTGCCTCGCTGGCGCTTCGGGTTGGTACTAGATCAACACCCCGCTAGCCACCGGTCGCCGTTCCTGAAAACACTGGAAAAACCGGCGGCTAGCGCCGTGCCGCTCATGTGGAATCGCTTTAAATCCACGCCATTGCGAACAGGCTCCCTGGCTGCGGGAGAGTCCGTGGGAACAGGTTGATTGCGGTTGTGTTTGGCGGGGCCGCTGCGTATGACTCTGCCAATTGCGGCCTTAGAGAATTCGCTCGATCGCCCGTGTTTCGCCACTTTGCCAACTGAATTCCGTCAAGATGACCTCGATCGATCCTGTCGTTGCCCGTGAAGCCGCTCGCCGCCGCACGTTTGCCATTATTTCCCATCCGGACGCAGGTAAGACCACGCTCACGGAAAAGCTGTTGCTCTATGGTGGCTGTATCGAAACCGCCGGTGCCGTCCGAGGACGCAAGAATCAACGCGGTGCCACGTCCGACTGGATGGCCCTGGAACGCCAGCGCGGGATCTCTGTCAGTTCTACAGTCCTGGCATTTGAATTCGAGGACTGTCAGATCAACCTGCTGGACACACCCGGCCATAAGGACTTCAGCGAAGACACGTATCGAACGCTGGTTGCTGCTGACTGCGCTGTCATGGTGCTGGACCTTGCGAACGGCGTCGAGAGTCAGACCGAAAAACTCTTCAACGTCTGCAAGATTCGCAAGATTCCGGTCCTGACGTTCGTGAACAAAGTGGATCGACCTGGCAAAGAGACACTGGAGATTCTGGAAGACATCGAATCGAAGCTCGGCATTATCCCGGTGCCGGTCAACTGGCCGCTCGGGACTGGTTTTGATTTTCGCGGAGTCATTGAATTGGCAACTCGCCAGGCCGCTGTCTTCGAAAGCCGCGACAATATTCGTCGTCTGGAAGCCCGCGTGCAGCCACTGGCGGAGATTGACTCTGAGTTGATGCCCCCCGGCATTGTGGCGCAGGCACAGGAAGAAGTGGCACTCCTGGAGGCCGCCGGTGCCGACTACGACCGCGAACGATTCCTGTGCGGCGAAGTCACCCCCGTCTTTTTCGGGAGTGCCTTGACGAATTACGGGGTGGAACAGTTTCTCCGTGGCTTTCTGGATTTGTGTCCAACACCGCGCGATCGCAACAGCGATGTGGGACCTGTGTCGGCGTCGCGGCCTGAGTTTTCCGGGTTCGTGTTCAAGATCCAGGCCAACCTTGACCCAAAGCATCGCGATCGAGTCGCGTTTGTACGTGTGTGCTCGGGAACGTTTCGTCGGGACATGGAAGTCTTTCATCCGCGAACCGGTAAGAAGATCCGTCTGCGGCGTGCCCACAAGCTGTTCGGCCAGGAACGCGAAACGATGAATGAAGCCTTTCCAGGGGACATCATCGGATTGGTCAATCCTGGTGAATTTATGCTGGGTGATACAATCTGCGAAGGTCCACCGGTGGTCTTTGAGGCGCTGCCTCAGTTTTCTCCTGAGTACTTCGCGACCATGATCTGTAACGACACCGGGCGGCGCAAGCAGTTTGAGCGAGGCTTATCGCAACTGCTTGAAGAAGGTGCGATTCAAATCTTTAACTCACCGCATTCTTCGATCCGACAGAACATTATGGCGGCGTGCGGTGAGTTGCAGTTTGATGTCGTGAAATTCCGGTTGCAGGCCGAATATGATACCGAAACCGAAGTGCGGTGGCTCAACTATAAAGTGGCGCGCTGGGTTGTCCAAAAACCCGGGTGCAAGGCGGACCTTCAGTTGCTGTCATCCTGTCGTGAAGTCGTCGATCAGTACGACCAGCCCGCCGTGCTGTTTCTGTCCGACTGGGAAGCGCAGCATTGCCAGAAACAGAACCCCGACTGGGAGTTTCAAACCATGCGCTTCCGAACGACGGCAAAATAATCACCCAGAAAACTCTGATTCGCCACAATGAAGCTTTCGGCGATCTTGTTGATCTGATTCGTGAGAAGAGGCGAGCCAGAAAAAGAAGTCGCAAATAACCCAGATTCAGAATGGCATCCGGAGTTTTGAAATTTGTAGGGTGTGACAAGCAGCTGACAAGCTGCGAAGGCAC
>JANOUN010001374.1:0-3018 GCA_031416875.1 Planctomycetota bacterium
AGATCTGAAATCGCCGTCTTTGCTCAGGCAACTCGTCGCGGCGTCGGCCTTACTGCAGGATCCAGCGCACGAAAACGCAGCAGCAGTCGTCTTGCAGGCATTAAAAACGGGCCCCCGCGCCGCGTTACAGGAATTGGCGGAAGCCCAGCTCTGGCGACTTCGTCTGCTGCATCCGGAAACCATCCGCGCATCAGAAACGGCCCTGTGGATGCAGCGAGTGCGTGACTTCGACAGGCGTCAGCGCTCTGGCCCGGAATTCGTCATCGGTCGCGCCCTTCTCGCCGTGCATGACTACGACAACGCCAGCACCAGCCTGCTCTGGATGCCCCTCGTCGCGCCGCTCGACCCGCCAACCACCACCGCCTGCACGACAGAAGCCATCACCGCCCTCAAACAATCCGGGCGCCTGGCAGAAGCCGAGCAGCTGCAACGCGGCCTGGATAGCTTCCAGCCCGTCAAATGATCTTACGGCAGTCGAATCCGAGTTCTGCACAGAGGGTTCGAAGACGGACCATGTAGCACGTGATCGTCACTGAATTCTTCCCATTGCTCTAATTCGACTGTCCGAGATTCGCTTGTAGTCCCGGCTTTAGTCGGAAAATGGGCTGAATGTTCATGGTTTGGCAGGCTGAATTTCCGCCTAAAGGCGGGACTACGAACAAAATGGGACATTCGAACTAAGCTTTAGTTGCCCTATGCTTAGAAGTGAATCTGCTCGGAGCCGATCAGCGTTCGTCAGCAGGTTCAGCACCAGTTGCGATCTCGTGAAGCAGTCGATCAATTGCCGGTCCAAGAGCGACTTCACTGGCAGTCACGCGGCTGTTCAGCAATGCCGCGATGCTGAGTCCATCGTGACGACGAATCATACGTGTGGCAGTTCCGTCGAGAGATCCTGTATGCCAGTGATTCACTTTCCCGTCACCCATGCAATCCATCCGCATTGATGTGATGCCAATCGGTGTCAGCACATGATCTCGAACATACGATTCGTATGTCTGACCACCCATTTTCTCAATGACTCGTCCCAGCAGGCAGTATCCGAAATTGGAATAGGCATAGCGCTCACCGGGCGCGAAATCGAGCTTCTGAGACAGCATCGATTTGATCACCGCCGCCTGATCGGCCGGCGCGTTCGTACCAAGCTCTCTGGCGATACGGAACAGACTCGACGGCGTTACCGGTTCGCGTGTCGCGATGTCGGCATAACCGTAGCCTCTGGAAGAAAGGACTTTGCCGTGCTTTGCGACGGCAACGGACAACCCCGGAACTCGATGTTCTTTCATCAGGGCGGATACCTGTGAATCTATCCGACCGAACTGTTCAACGACTGGTCCCGAGGAAACATTGTAAGGTGCGGATTCTTCCCGATAGCCAGGTCCGCCGCGTACCACGGCGAACCTGTGCCATCGACGATCCTTCCCCCCTTGATGACAATGTCCAGCTTGTCTTCAAAAGAAAACGCAGGCAGCGTCCACAGGAAGAAAACAGCCAGAATCGATAAACCCGGCTGACACGCTTTACTGTGGTTCATGTTCAAATTCCCGGTATGCGGCGAGTGAATCGACGGGACGAGTAAATCAGTTTAGTGACGGTCGGTGGTTATTGTCGCGGTTCATGGCGTTCAATTGCAGCCGATCATGTATTGCATCAGCCACCACGAAGATTGATACTCCATCGATAACTTGAGCCATACTGCTCGCGAATCTTTTACGCAAAAGTTACAGTCGCGGAACGGCCTCTTGCCTTTAGTTTGGAAGACACGGATGTTGCTGAATTTCGCACGTCGTATGCTGGCCTGTTACATGTTCGTAACAGGATTCATTCTGCTTCAGCCTGATACTGCAAGGGCTCAGGCGGCAGGCCAATTGTCCGAAAAACCGATCGCGATCTTTTACGCGAAGGACATGAGCCAAAAACGGAATTACACCTACGCCATGAATCTCAGCAAGAGGATGGACTTCGCGGAGTCATTTCGTCGCCACTTTCCGCAGTCTCAGGATATTGAAAAGACTGAACCAACCGTACAGGACTCCGTTGACGGGTATCTCACATATTTGGTCTCCGGGCCGATTCCTCGCGTCAAATCACTCTCATTTTGCAGCGTTGCCGATGCTGCTGCTGCCAAGCGTCTGTTTGAGGCAGACATTAAGAAAGGAGGGAGCGAAAGCGGCAAACTAACGGAGATGGACAATGGGTGCTTCATTGTTGAAAGGACCGAACAATTCACGCGTCCGCTTCCAGAGGACGCAGACGAAGCGAAAATCGTTCGGAATGGCAGGGTTGCCAGAAGTAAAGGCCCGATTCATACGATCAACGAGGTGAAGACCACCATTGAGGAGAAGGATGGCAAGAGAGTCATTGCGCACACGACCACGCTCAGGAGTTTCCACAGGGTGTATGATCACTTTTTGTACGAGGGCGCATCGGAAAAACTATTCGACATGACTCTGCCATCTGCTGCCGACATTTCTGCCGGTCTCAGGGAATCGAATGATCTCGGTTTCTGCGTCTATTTGGATCGCGTTCCGCAGGACGTCCGGCAGTTGGGCTGGAACATGCTGGCATCCGGAATCGGAGCGCAGCTGCAGCAGCGCGACGGTGAAACAGACACCCGCTACAACATGCGTCGAGCATCCGGAGATCTCGGCCTGGCGATCGCAAATGCTGCTTTGTTCGACATCGATTTTTCGGACGGCTCGCTGACGTTTGCCACCGACAACGCGCCTTCTATTCAGGGCGATCTGAGAATTCGGGCTCGAAACAACAGCGGGCTGAGTGACAAACTCCAGCGTGCCGTCGGCAGCAGTCGTTTCGGTCCGATCCTGAATGACAACGCCGCAGTCACCGGACACACCTGCATTCGATTTCCTGAAGAGTCGTCGAAGGCTCTCATAGCAACCAGTGAATGGCTGAAGGAATCGTTCGCAGCGGAATTCCAGAACAATCCTGCGATGATCACCGCCGGAGATGCATTTTCGGAGACACTGGTGGGCATGGCCGAGCATCGTAATCTGGAAG
>JANOUN010001375.1:0-6515 GCA_031416875.1 Planctomycetota bacterium
GAGCGTTCGCCACAGCAACATCAGTGAGACATTCAGAATCCCGCCTGCCAGAACGATGAATCCGCGTTCGCGTCGCACGATGCCGTGATGAAAATAGAGTCCTGCTGCACAGAGCAAAGCTAGTGAATTGGCTCCCGGCCAGATCACGTCGCGTCCTGAGAATTCTCTCACGATGCCCATGCAGACGACAGCCAGTGGCATCATCAATCCAACCATGCGGAATGGCCGAGCAAGGACTCGGATCGATTCGTGGTCGTGAACCTGACGACTGACGATCAGCGTGATCACCGACAAGGTGAGCAGCACGAATTGACTGATCCCAGCTCCGAATTCGATCAGGTGATGCGTAAACATCCACAGCACCGCCATTGCGATCACCGTCAGGCTCGCCCACACGTGTGCTTCCTGCTTTCGACGCATGGCCTCGACAAATTCTGCGACAGCGAACGTACCAAACCCGAGCAACAGCAGAATCACCGTCACAAGTTCTGCCTCATGCTGTAAGAACGAGACAAAGATCGTGACAGCTCCGGCGACACGGAGAAATCCGCTCCACGCCTGAACCATCAGCGATTCGAACGCATCCGACTTTCTGTCAAAGAATAATGCGCTGACACCCAGCAGCGGCAGCAGCAAGGCGGCGACATTGATCAGATTGTCTGAGACCAGCAGAATCGCCGGAGCAAAACCGCTGAACCCGGAGAGACCAAGCGCTGCCAGGATTAGATTCAGATTTGCCACAATCGCCAGCCACGTCCGGCGTGAGGGCGTCATCGACGAATAGTCCAGCACCAGAATTCCGGCCAGGGAAATGACCGAGGCAGTTCGCAGCGGCCAACTCACAAAGGCGAGGCTTCCTAAGACGATTCCCATGAACCAGAGTTCGGCGATCTGGCAGACCAGATCCGGCAGTCGTGCTGAACGGCGTCGAAATACCAGCATCATGACAGCCGCGGCGAGCGACCAGATCAGCGGCAGCATGGCATAGCTGAGCACGCCCGGTGTGACCGTGATCACAATCGCCGTCACCCAGACCGGAAACAAAACCGATGCCATGACAGTCGCAATTCCGCTCTTCAGTCCGCGAGCTGCCGCGATCATCCACAGCACAAGCACGGATGTCGCAACAGGAACAAGCAGCCCCTTGAGTGCGGCGTTTGCGAACAGCAGCTGAGGCAGATGAAACCCGACGGCCAGAATCGTGAGCAGGATCAGACTCAGATCACACAGAGGCACGACAAAGGCGTGCGCCCGCGAATTCCGGCCGCCGTGTGCGGTTGTTTGAACTGACGTCGTAATTTGACCGTCCAGATGCAGACCCAACTGACGCCGCACGGCGTCCCATGAAAAGTTGTCTCCGGTATTCGCCGTCAGGCGGACCAGCGTATATCCCGCGACGGAAACAACAGCGGTCGTGATCGTGGACCATGCGACAAGGGCTTCAGGAGTAACTCTCTGCCCGGCGATCAATGTCAGGCCGCCAATGACCAGCAGCAGGGAAACACTCAGGCCGCTCAGATAGTGCCGCGTCCGCAATGTGTGCAGAACAAAGACGCACAACAGCAACCCAAACTGAAGCATGCGAGTCTGTGACCATACAGCACCGAACTGCCAGATCCCTTCAGCCGCCCATGCCAGGCTTAACAACGTTGCGAGCGCGAAGCCTGTGTGCTGACAAATACTCCGCGGCGTTTCATCAAATCTCTGGAACAGCGGATGACGTCCGGCAGGTAGCGGAATAGTGCTCAGGATTCTGTCCGGAATCCTCGTCGCCACCAGTGTCAGTGCCAACGCGGCAAGTGCCGTGGGCACAAGTTCCAGTGGCAGTTGATCAGCGTGGGACCTGTACTGATTCAGAAACGGAACAGCCGAACCGACAGCAAGGATCAACGACAGCAATGTGGCTGCTGCATATCGTCGGTCAGCAAACAGCGTGGCATAGACGAGATACAGAGCCACATTGACGCACGAAACCATGAAGCACGCCTTCAGATTCGTGAACGCCACCACGAACAGAATCGACGACACGAGCGTCACAAAGTGCTGAATCGGGCGACTCATGTCCATGACGTTCCTGAGACGCAGAATCCTGCTGCTGAAACTTAGTCCGATCAGCAGCGGCAGATACGTGAGGCCGTAGAAGGCGATCGGAAGCCGGTGCTCGCCGATGGCACCTGCAGCAGAATCCCTCACAGAAATTGCCAATTCGCGAAAAAAGGCAGGCGTGAACTGATACGCCACGGTGAGAAAGACCAATGCCGTCCAGACGAAACCCGCATGGCGTGTGTCCTTCGCAGCGACACCCATCAGGATCGCCGCCACCATCGCGGTGGGGACGACAGGTCGAACATCCGGAAAGCGAACGCCCGCAACCACGACCGCGACGATCGTCAGGGCAAACCCCACGAACAGCGGGACGGCAATATGCCACGGCAGCGGTCGCACAAGGTTTCCTGTTCGCTGACGGAACACATCGGCGATGGTTCGAGTCGTCCACAGGATCGTTGCGGCCAGCATCACACAGCCAGGACCAAGCCATGCCACAGGAATCGCTGCCGACGACTTCAGCCACACGAGTGCAATGAACTGAAGTCCCAGAATCGCGATCGGCAGAAAACCGAACACGCGCGGCCATTCCTTCTCTTCGGCCATCCAGAACATATGTCTGTTGATCTTTACGACACCGACAGTCATCACTGCCCACAGGATTGAAGTCAGACCAGCCGCAAGGATGGGATTCTCCATCGCAGGCAGCGCACCGGCGATGCAGAGCAGCATGTAGCTGAACACGAATGTTGTCTGCCTTCCGCGAAGCAGGAAATCAAAAATCCTGGTACACGCGAACCACAGGAACGCCGTTGCCGGAATCATCAGGCCCAGCACTTCGATCGCCGCGAGTGTATTTTGTGTCGCCGTTCCGGACGACAACCAGTTGAGGGCCAGAAATGTCACAGGCAGCAGCAACAGCGTCAGCAGATGCAGAACCTGAGCGGTTGCTCGCAATCCAAGACGTCGCCGTCCAAACTCGGCAAATCCAAACGTGGCGGCGGTGTAGCCCAGAATGGTCAGATACTTCAGACTCGTCGACCACGATTCAAATCTCTGATTGACCAGCATCAACGACGATCCGAATACGATCGCCGCTCCAATCACGAGCATCCATTTGATATTGCGTTCCTGAAAGAACGCACCGACAAACCGTTCAAGACCAGAACGCTGGTCGATCGCCGTTGCCTGATGGTTGCTGTCCCGACTTGGAACGGAACTCTGCGGAGGAAGAAAACGTTCTTCTTCAACTTCTTCAATGTCTTCGGGGAAATATGAATAAGGTATCGACATAAGATGGCTCCTTTGTCTGCGGGTGAATCTGAGTCAGGAGAAAGCCATATCATTTGTCGTGCCAGTGCTGATGGATCGATCGCGCCTTGATGTAAATGCCTGCCATTTAATTACTTATGGCGACCCATGAGACAACGCGACCATTGAGATCTTCTGATTTGCAGTCCATCCGCTGCACCCAGATTGCAGTCCCCATGCTGCAT
Organism: Planctomycetota bacterium; assembly: GCA_031416875.1. Taxonomy (GTDB): domain Bacteria; phylum Planctomycetota; class Planctomycetia; order Planctomycetales; family Planctomycetaceae; genus SXXK01. Next base: position 3,543 of record JANOUN010001375.1, read on the forward strand.
ACCCGCTGGCTCGCCGGTCACTCAAGTGCACACGCGGCAATAAGGGACTTAACATGTTCTCTTCAAATGCGAGGGGTGGATACCGACCCGGCGACGTTCCTTTTTGCACGGGAGTCATGGGGAATGCGAGTCGCGGAGCGACGTCGCCTACGTAGCTCAGTCGCTCCGCCGACTGAGATTCCCTGGGCACATCGTGGTTTTGGCCTTGATGATTACTTATGGTTATCCCGCACCCAGCGTACGCAGCGCACTCATCTCTCAGAAAGTCATCACCCATGTTTGATCTGGCGGCAATCCAGTCGGCCTTGTGCGAATTCCGTTTCGAAGGGTGGCTGTTGTATGACTTCCGAGGCAGCAATGTGCTGGCGCAGCGGATTTTGCAGATGCCGGAAGGCTTCGCAGGTTCACGGCGTTACTACTATTTTATCCCGGCGAAAGGCACGCCGACGAAACTTGTGCACCGCATTGAGTCCGATGTTCTGGATCACCTTCCGGGCGACAAGTCAGTCTATCTGCGATGGCAGGAATTGGAATCGGCCATCAAAAAAGTCGTCACCGGGCACAAGCACGTCGCGATGGAGTATTCACCGCGGAATGGCAATCCGTATATTTCCCGAGTCGATGCAGGCACCGTCGAGCTGGTCAGATCGTTTGGCTCTGAAGTCGTTTCCTCCGGGGATCTGATTTCGCTCTTCGAATCAACGCTCACCGACGCACAGCTGAAAAGTCATCTCGAAGCATCTGAAGTGACGAACGCCGCTTATGCGCGTGTCTGGAAATTCATCGCCGATCAGGTGCGTACTCACGGTTTTGTCGAAGAGATGGCCGTGTCAGATGAAATTATGCGACATTTCGCCGAACACAAGATGACCACCTATCATCCTCCGATCGTCGGCGTGAACGGGAATGCCGGCAATCCGCATTATGAAACCGGCACGGGGGTCGTTACAAAGATCGTCGAAGGCAGCTTCGTGCTGGTTGATCTGTGGGCCAGGCAGGACAAGCCCGGTGCGGTGTACAGCGATCTGACGCGAACTGGCTACGTCGGCACGTCTGTGCCTGAGAAGTTCACCGAGATCTTTAAGATCGTCGCTGCAGGGCGTGATGCCGGCATTGAATTCGTCAGGGCTGCGTTCGCCGCTGGGAAGCAACTTCAGGGCTGGGAAGTGGATGATGCGGTCCGAGGCGTCATTGAAGCAGCCGGATACGGTCCTGACTTCTGCCATCGCACGGGTCACAATATGGCTCAGGAAACCCACGGCAATGGCACGCACATTGATAACCTGGAAACTCACGAAACCCGCCGCATTCTGCCGCGCAGTTTGTTCACCATCGAACCTGGAATTTACCTTCCGGAGTTTGGAGTTCGCAGCGAAATTGACATCTATATCCATGCCGACGGCACCGTGCAGGTCACAGGCGGTCCGATTCAAACGGAAATTGTGGCGATTCTGCGCGAGTTCTGAGGAGCCTCGAACCCTTTCAATTCCTTCCTGGCTGCGATCTATTCGCGTGATTTGCGAGAAAAATGCGGTATGTGGGTTTGCCAGCAAAATGCAGGAAACCCAGCGAATTGAATCGCAGGTTTTCACCCCCGAGGCCCCAGCGCGGGCTTCGCCCGCAACCCATTGGTCAAGGCCGGGACTCAGAAACACAGCCGACAGAAACATTATTGACAGAAAAATGGGAGCAAAAAACATTTTTCGTTCTGCGATTCGTTTTTCTGTCACCCATTTTTTGTCGCACCCGCCCCACCTTTGGTTGAGAGCAGGCTGAAAATCTTCGCGGGACTACTAACACAATGGGACAATCAAAGTAGGACAGAGGAACACTGGGGATACGCAATCACAGGTTTTGCACCACGAAACTTGCGTCCGCAAATGTCCGGCAGTTTTTGCCTTTCAAAACCTGTGTTGTCTCATTTCCGCCGGACTGCTAAATTCCGGTCGGAACTTTGAGGTCCTGCGACTTCAGATCGCTCAAGGATTGAGCGGCAACACGTTTTCCGCCACGGATGGTGATGACTATGACAACAGAATGCTCAAGCACGGCCGATGCGATTACCGGCGTTTTAATGGCTGGCGATGCTGTATTGAACCTCTCGCAGCAGCCGCTCAATACCGTGGCGGGCACACTCTTTGTTGCCGCGCATGACGATCGACTTTCCCTCAGCCACACGCCTTCGTCGGTGCAATGGCGTTTCGGCTTGTCACGATCGCTTCAGCAACTTCAGTCTGCGCGAGTCGATCGGATCGTTGTAATTTCAGAAGAAAACTGCAGCGACGCTGCTGTCGTCACCCGCGAACTCAATACTCAGGGAATTCCGCATTTGCACTGCACTCTGATGCACGCCTGCGACGCAGATGCCTTCATGGATGAAGAAGACACAGAGGCTGTGACCGAGCGACTTCGGCAATTGGGATATATTTGATTTTCGATTTTTGATTTGAAGTTTCTAATTTGAGATTTGAGATTTCGAATTCAAAAAAGTGAGATCCCGGAACGGAGGCCGTGATCATGAACATGTTTTTACTCGGAATCGACGGACTACCGCGCTGGATGTGGCAGCAATTTGCCGATTCCGGCGTGATGCCCAACAGTCAGCAGTTGTTGAAAACAGGCACGCTGGTTCCGATGAAATCGGCATTACCTGAGGTTTCATCCGCCGCCTGGGCGTCGATTGTGACGGGTGAAAACTCGGGTGGCCACAATGTGTTCGGTTTCACGGATCTGATGGACGGCAGCTACACCCTGGGCTTCACGTCGTCGCGAACGTTTCGATCCAAACCGTTCTGGGCGCGCGAGGGGGCTGGCCCCAGTCTGATCTTGAACGTACCTCAAACGTATCCGGCCCAGCCCATGTCGGGGATGCTGGTGTCTGGCTTTGTCGCATTGGATCTCAAGCGAGCCGTGCATCCGCCAGAGCAACTCGCATGGCTGGAAAGTATTGGCTACGCCGTCGATGCCGACATG
>JANOUN010001376.1:0-5073 GCA_031416875.1 Planctomycetota bacterium
GATCGCACACGCGGTTATCGTCTTGACCATGATGTCTCGTTTGGCAGATTGTTGCTGCACGCACGGAGGGCTGACGCCCAGCCGCTCGCCTTCTTCTAAACCAACTCCTTCACCACGGACTGATGATCCAGCAAATACTGCGGTCGTCCACTGTTATCCGGAATTGTTGCCGTTCGCACATCGATCCCGAGCTGATGATATAGCGTCGCAAACACTTCCTGGTAGTGAATTGGCCGATCCTGGGGAACTTCGCCCAGACGATTTGTCGATCCGATCACTTGGCCCATTCGCATTCCGCCGCCAGCCAGCAGAGCGCACGAGGCCTGCTCTGCAAACGTTGAGAGTTGAATATTCCTGAGAAGAGTTTTGGCAACGCATCATTTTGAGGCCGACTAAATGTAGGTCGACTTCGCCGAAGTCGGCACAGCAGATTTCAGCGAAATCTGCTTACTTGTTTCGGTTGCGGGCGAAGCCCGCGCCAAGAGTCACCATCGTGTACATCGCATCCCGTTGTAGCGACAGTGTACCGTTTGCAACAGGCGAGGCATTGCTCGTCGCGTAGCCGTTGGGGTCCAACACGGTTGCATTCAACCCTGCGGCGTTTGTGAACGTGACGGTCGCCTGGATGTCGCGGACGTTGATCGGGACGCGGCCGACGTCTTTGATGACTCCGCTTTCAGCCCGGAAGCCGTACATCTTTTCTTCGCTGAATGCCTGGATTAGGATTTTTCTGGATTGTGAAAGTGGCTGGTCGTCCAGGCTGATGACATGGACTGTGCCGTATTCCATGGGCGAGTCGATCGTCAAATCGCCGAGTTTGACAGCGCCCGCTTTGCTCAGGAAACCGGTGACGGCCTGGCTTTTGGGAGTATTGACGGTCAGCAGTCCTCCGCCGTAGTTCCATGTCAGCTCACCCGTGACGCTGGTGATGCGTTTGGCGGAGCGATCAATGAGTTTTCTGAGATCTTTGGAAAACGGCATTGCATCCTTGTCGAAACTGCGTTCCACACGCCCTGCGAAATATGTCAGCGGATCGAATGCTGACAGTTGATTTGCATCCGACGAAGCAGGAGTTCCGTTGATGCGGAAGTCCACGTTTTTGCCTTCAACAATTCCGGTCCCGTTCAAAGCCAGCACGTCGGCGTCAGTGGAAACCTGCCGCACAACGGGTTCGGATTCGGTGACATCGCCTCGGCGATACTGCAACGCGGCTGCCGGTGACTGACCGATTTCGCCAGGCATCATCCATGTCCATTTGCCGTTGCCGTTGTTCAGCCAGTTGCCATCTTCTGCCGCGAACCAGATGTACCCGTCAATGCCCTGCAAAGCGGCGTAGCTGGCGACCAGCAGATTGCCGTCGGCGACGAAACGGTTCGGTTTATTCCATGCAATCTCGCTGTCGATGTGAGGTTTTCCCGCGATCTGCAGGTAGCTGATCGGAACGGATTCCGGGTCAGTCAGGGCACACGCGTCTTTATAGGTGTGGCCTTCACGAACTGAGTATCCCGCCGCATCGCCTTCGTGCTTGCCGCCAAAATATCCGTGCTTGTCGACCACATCGGTGGCGAGATACGTCCAGCGTTCAACTCCGCCCAGCACCAGATTATCTGCGGTCGTCCAGTTGCTGGCGGAGATCGGCGACCTGCAGCCGAGTTCTTTCATGTACGCGGCGGTGTCCCGATAGAAGTTTCGCTGTGTGGTGGCGAGGAACGCGATCTGATCGGTCATGCGTTTTCGTTTGTCTTCACCCTGCATGCCATCGCGAGTCATGTTCCATGCGTCCAGCACAGCGGCGCGCGGGGAATCGATGCTGTCTCGCTGATGACTCTCTTTTCCCCAGGCAGCGAAAGCCTTGTCGAGGCCACCGTATTTCTTCGTCAGCCACGCGGCAAACTGGCTCTCCAGAGTTGCCAACGGGCCGTTACCTATCGCGGCAGCACTGAACGTCCAGAAAAACAGGCTGTCTTCGTTGATGATTTCCACGCAGGCCACAGCGGGCTCATCAATCAACGCCGTGCCATTAATTTTCGTGGTAAGAATCTGCTTCAACCAGTCGCGGTAGATCTGTTGCATACGCGGCTCGAAATATGGCAGCGTAAATGGATGCTTGCCGATGGCCGAGCCAGCAATGCCGTCGCTGGCTTTCAGCTGCATCCACAATGGGAAAAAGTGCGAGACATGGGTGTAGATTCCATGACGCTTGAGCACCTGAATGACATGATGCATTCTTTCAAGCTGGTGATGGTCGATCACTGTCGGATCGTTGCCTTTGCGATCAAACATGCCTCCGTGAATGCGAACCATATTGATACCGAACTTGGCCCAGCGGGCAGCTGTCATTTCCAGTGTGTCATCGTCCGCATCACAGATTTTGTGACCCGTGTTGATCGCCCAGAATCGGACTGGCTTACCGTTCCCCAACTGGAATTGATCCCCGACCGCCTGAATGAAACCAGACTCGCCGGCGACGTTCTCGTTCAGACTGCGAAGGTCCAGCAGGGCGTCTTTGCTGAACGGATCCGCATCCGGTTCGAATGCCCACCAGCCCGCGTCGGCGGTTCCCAGCTTCTGGCCAGGCTTCATGGCTCCGTTGGGTGTAAAAGGAATCTTTGTCAGCACGAAACAGTCAATGGCGCCATGATGATTGTTGCCACTGTGCATCCGGAATGTCATGGTCGTCTTACCGGCGTTCAGGCGGACGCTGCCGCCATTCAGCCAGCCGATGATTCGCAGATCAGGCTTCCCGTCGCTGGCGATATTGATCACGTCGATCGCTTTGCTCGTATCGATCTCTGTCGGTTTGCCCTCGTTGACCTGGTACGACAGCAGCGCCCCGATCACATTGGCTCGCACCCACAGTGCGTATTCAGCCTCGGCGGGAACATTCAGCGTGTAGCTCGCGACGCCGTCGGCCTGATCCGTGAAGTGACTGATCCAGGCACCTTCGGACAACTGCTCCTTCTTCACCGCGTCACTGTACCAATTGTGCGGCTGAACTTTCCTGCTGGAAGCCGCTTCACCCTCAACCCAGATATAGTCCTCTGCGGCAACAATGTCGGAGGCGGCAAAAGGAAGGATCACCAGCAACAGGTGGGACAGTGACGTACTTAAACACATTATGGGACCCCTTGAAGTTGAGGCTCAATCGTCGGGCGAACGGCAGAAAGGAATTTACCGTAGCAGAATTCTGACGAAGTCCGCTACGGTAAATCCTGTTCGTCCGCTCGCCCCAAAGTATATTCATTCCGGGCGAACCTCTAGCGTAACGTTCGACAGGGGTTTTAGATCGATCTCGGCATCAATGACAGTGATTATGCCTGAGTCGGATGAAAAGACTTGCAGGATTCGCCCGCCTTCCAGGCGACATTCTACATTGTCGAGGAGCAATTCGAACCGTTCAGGGATGGTCGGGCACCATGTCGGCGTCGATGTTCGGGAATCGTCGGAAAATGGTGAAGATTTGTGAGCCGGAGGCAACTGTGGCGCGACTCTCCTTTCGTTCGCCTGCGGCTCGCCGTTAAACGAAAATGTCGACCCTGGAGACTAAAACGAAAGTCTCCGAGTGCGCTGCAGTTTTGAAATGTGATCAAGGAACGCAAGATGTCATCAGTGCCGCCATTGAAATCGAGCAGCGAGTCGTCTCAAAAGTCTCCATGATGCCTGAAGGACTGTTGCAGCGTTTGACACCCGATGAAGTTCGCGATCTGTTCGCCTGCCTGACAGGCCAGGATCAGGTCCCGCTTCCTGCGGATGCCAACGGTGTGCCGGTCGAAAAACCAATGTGAGCAGACCCGAATGCAGCGTGGAGGGCGGAACGGCCCAGGAGTCATCGGGGTCTCTGTTCCGATCCTTGATCATCCAACCCAGGAGGGGTCTGACCATTGTCAGGAAACGTGTTACCGCCGCTCGGCTGCACTTTCGCCCGTTCACTCAGATGATTGCGGTTGATGACTGCAGGGACCGCAGTCGTCGAGCCATACTTGTGCGGAAGCAGTCGCTGTGGATTTGGCGACAATGCGTTAGACTCTCGCGGGGCGAAGCCACGATGCCTCGATAGCGTCAAAACACTCAAGGATTCTGTCGCATGAAATCTATACTCGTCGCCTTCATCGCCGGGCTGGTTTGCTGTTCAGCGTTGTGTGCTGCCGATGCGGTGCCGTCTGCCAGGCCGAACATCATCGCGAAACAGCTCAAGGCCGCCGGTTACGTGACTGGCATGTTCGGCAAGGGCAGCCTCTATGAAGGCGGCACGCGCGAGCCCTTCGTCGTCCGCTGGCCGGGTGTCACTCAGCCCAGCTCGACGTGCAGTGTGCCGACCATTCATGTCGATATTTTTCCGACGATGCTGGAACTCGCCGGCGCGCCAAAACCGCGGCAGGTACTCGACGGCGAGAGTCTGGTGAAACTCTTCCGCGATCCCAGCGCGACGCCATCTTCCAGCACTTTCCCGGCTACCTTGGTGCCCGTGCAGATTCCTGGCGCACGACACCGGTGAGTCTCATCCAGATCGGCGACTGGAAGCTGATGGAGTTTCTCGAAGACGACCGCCTGGAACTCTACAACCTCGCAGACGATATCTGCGAAACAAAGAACCTTGCAATGGAAATGCCCGACAAGGCGCAGGAACTCCACGCTCGCCTTGTCGCCTGGCGCGCCGAAGTGAAAGCCCCGATGCCCACGAAAAATAACGGTGAATCCGCTAAACCCAGGGCCAAAGGCAAAGGCAGGAAAAAGGCCGCGTGAAGCATCGCCGAGACTCCATCCGGCTTGGGGACTGTCGTCTTAGTTCACAGAGTCAGAAAAATCGTTTAACGGCGAGCCGCAGGCGCAGGCGAAACGCGGGAACGATGCCTGCGGCTTGCCGTTATTCGATTAAAACGACAGTCCCCCACGGCAGAAGGATGAATGAAGAAGGCAGAATGTTGTTGGGTTCGTTTTCATCCTTACATCATTCTGACTTCAGCCTGGAGTCCCACGCCATCCGGCAAATCGTCTCAGGAGCCATAATGCTTCATTTTTGGGTAGGCCGGACCAAGCGCAGCGCCGTTCCGGCAGGTGCCTGGCAATTGCCGG
>JANOUN010001377.1:0-1541 GCA_031416875.1 Planctomycetota bacterium
GCTTGACATCGGAGCCGATGGGATTGTGATCCCGTGGATCGAGACGGCTGAACAGCTAAAGCAGGCCGTGGCCTATGCCCGCTATCCAACGGAGGGGCTGCGCGGCATCGGTGCGGAACGAGCCACGGGCTGGGGACAGAGCATTGCCGAGCACGCTCAGGAAGCCAACGAACATGTGCTTGTCGTGCCGATTATCGAATCGGTGCAGGCGGTGCGGCAGGTGCCGATGATGTGTCAGGTTGATGGCGTCGAACTCCTGTGGTTCGGTCCCGCCGACTTTTCTTCCACCGCCGGTTTTCGCGGACAGTGGGAAGGCCCTGGCGTCGCCGAGCAGATTCTGAAACTTAAAGACACGATTCGCACTGCGGGCAAACATTGCGGTTTGCTGGCGACCGGCATCGACGACATGCACGAACGGCAAGCGCAGGGATTCAGAGCCATCGGTGTCGGCACGGATACAGGACTTTTGCTTCGCTCACTAAAAACTTCGCTGGCCACAGTTGGCCGAGATCGACCAATCCGCGCGTCGCTGACACCGGACTCGACAAAACCTTCAGCACAAACGCCACTCACACGACCACCGGAATCGATGCGACCGGATCGTGATGAAGTCATGACTTCCATCGGTCATGGAGAAACAAAGGAGATCGCTCCCGGAGTTTACTTTGAATGCCTGGTGGGACGTCACAATCAGGCCCGGAACCTCACGACGGGGCTGGTGACATTCGCTCCCGGCGCGGTTCTGCCGTACCACATGCATACGTTTACTGAGTCCGTCACGCTGCTGAGTGGAGCGATGACGCTGGATATCGAAGGGCGAAGCTACTCGTTAAAAAAGCTTGACAACGCCGTGATTCGTGCCGGTCAGCCGCATGCGTCACGCTACGTGTCGACGACGAAAAATGCGGTCCTGCACATCGCGATGGCAGTCGATGTGCCCAGTCGCACGCTGGTGGACAAGTTCTTCTCGACGAGATCGATGCCGGATGATTCCACGGGAATGCCCGGGGCAGAACGAGTCAACCGTTTTGCCACAACGAAACGCAGTGCGGCCGGGCCGAATACGGAATTTATTGATTGCTTCAACGCGGATCTGATGCCGGGACTGGAAATGAGTGGTGGGTACGGGTTATTCCATCCCGGCGGCAGACTACCGGCGCATGTGCATGACTTCGATGAATCGATTTGCATTATCTCCGGGACGGCAATGTGCATTGTTGAAGGTCGCAGGTACTCCATGAGCGACTGTGCGACGGCATTGCAACCACGCGGGCGGGTTCACTACTTTATTAATGAATCAAACACAACGATGGAGATGTTGTGGGTCTATGCAGGTCCACGGCCCGAACGAATTATGGTCGATGAACGCTGTGCGACGGTTGAGGGAAACCCGTGGCGATAATCGGATGTCAGGTCGCGGACTGCCGGTGTGGTTTTCATTGTCTTCGCGGCAGGTTAGAATCGCGCCATTGATTTGGCAGGCAGCCCACCGGTTTGGCTGTCTTTCGAAGTATTCTGCACGCGGTGCGAATTGACAATGG
>JANOUN010001378.1:0-2106 GCA_031416875.1 Planctomycetota bacterium
TTGACGTTGGCGACCGGAATTGTTTGAGTCCATGGTTTGCCGTTCAGCGTCGCGGTGACAGTGACGGACGTTGGGAGTGGCTGTCCTTCGGGGAATCGGCAGATCGCAGCGAGTTCTTCGCCCAGGGTGATCGTGTCCGAAAAGAGGAGAAACTCGGGAGATTCTGATTTCAAATCTGAAATTTGAGATTTCAAATTCTCGCTCCCGGCACCTCGCACCTCGCTCCTCACAGCCAGATTCACCAGCCTCGGCGAGTGCAACTTTGAAAACACATCGAACGCCCGCCAGGCAATTTCTTCGTCAGGGTTGATTTGAGTACTCAAGCCGCCCGTGCGAGACGCCGCCAGTTTCATCATCGCCTGGTTCCAGCGACGGCCAACTCCGATGCCGACGTATTGCGTTTCAGCGGGAATCATGGCGGCCAGCTTTGCGGCATCGCGTTCGCCGAGCGCGGGCATACCTGAGCCGAGGTGAACCAGAATTCTCGTTCGCGGCACCAATCCGTTGTCGATCAGGTGCGGCAGTGTGATTTGTTCAGCACATTTCCGGAACGCTGTGGCGAGATCCAGTGCTCCTACGAGGTGGATGTTCTCCAGGTACTTCACCGCCGCGGCCGTATTCTCAGCCGTACAGAGCGGGCGCTCAACCGCATACAGCTCCGACGTGGTCGATGCACTCACGATCGAAAACGTGTCCGAGTGCTCCGCGTTTTCCAGCAGCGTCCGTATGATCTCAATCTGCGCCCTGGCCAGCAGCGGGCTTCGGTCTCCGGCATGTTCGAAGAGGAAGACCCAGTGATGCGGCTGACGCTGCATTGTGCCGGGAAGTTCCGGCCGCAGGCGCAGCATGAGGTATTGCTGGCCCTCAGATTTGAAATTTGAGATTTGAGATTTGAGATTGATGTTGTCTGCAACTTTCAAAACCAAATCACGATCCATCAACGCATTCTTCAACCTGGCATCAAGGACGAGGTCGCCTGTGTCTTCCGTCGCCGTCATCGTATGAGACTGCGAATGCCACTCAGAACCCGCTCCGCCTTTGATTCGCACATGAGCCGACCAGTCCCGCACGGCATCCATTGTGTGGCCCGCAGGAAAGCGATACGAAAGCTGACCCTTGGCAGAATTCAGTCGTTGCGAATAGCTGAGCACAATGCGTTTTTCCTGACGCGGTTCCAGCGGGAACACGCGCATCTTAAATGTGCTGCCATCGACCCATTCCAGCAGCGCTGGATCAAGCATCTTGCGCTTGATTTCTTCGAATGTATTCCGTGCATGATCGCGTTCTGCCATGCCGCCTTCCATCAGTTTGCCGTTCACATACATCGCCAGTCGAGACAATGACGCATCCGTCGGCAGTGGAAAATGAAACGTGCCTTCCAGCCGTGAGTGCGTGTGATTGAAGTACGTCTGATCGATCGTCGTCCGCGCAAAGCCGTCTTCGATATGCACATCGATGTGGTAATTCCGCAGACTCAGTTTTGAACTCTGCCCATTCGGATCGACCGTCACCAGGGCTCCACCGGAGTACTCGCTCTTCGGAACCAGCGGACCAGTCGCCGCAGCCATCAGTTCCCGTGTCCACTCCAGCGCGGCCGATGCCTGCGGTGCCGACGCGAAGGCGTACGCTCCGGAGGCTTTGACCTCTTGTCCGGCTGCCACGACTTTGTCAACGCCTGAAACTTTCACTTTCCCCTGCGTTACCAAGACGTCCGTTTCGAAATTGTCAACCGCTACGGAGAACTTCGTCCCCAGCGCCGTCACGGTACGGTTCGGCGTGACGACTTCGAACGGCAATGTGCCTCGATGCTCCGCAGCGAGACTTCCCGCCACGGAGTGTCGGGGCACATTGTCAATCGCCGGCACCACTTCGACGAAGACTTCTCCCCTGGTCACCTCAACCCGTCGTTCTGTTGCAATTTTCACTTGCGATCCGCTGTTCACGTACAGCACCGAACCATCGGGCAAAGTCACTCGCCGACGTTCCAGATTGCCTGTTGCTATTTCATCACCGACGGTAGCCCTGGCGGCGGGCACTGCATCCGGTAACGGCTTTGCCGTCATCCAGTAACGCAGAGCCATTTTCCCGGAGATTCCAGTTTTCAAA
>JANOUN010001379.1:0-3406 GCA_031416875.1 Planctomycetota bacterium
CACCACTGGTCACTGCGACCATGATCTACATTGGCGACGAAGACGGTGTGCTTCACGCAATCGATCGAATGACCGGTAAGAAAGTCTGGGTGTTTGCCTCTGATGCAGAAATCGCCGGGTGCGTGGCGCAGCACGATGGCAAGCTGTTGCTCGCATCACATGACAGCTTCCTGTACTGCCTGAATCTCGACGGAACCGAAGCCTGGAAGTTTCAAACGAACGACCGCATCAACTGTTCGCCAGCGATCGAAGGATCGTTCACATTCCTGGCAGGCTGTGACGAACATTTGCGAGTCATTGATCTGCTGACCGGCAAAGAGTTTCGTGACATGCCACTGGAGTCGTTCCTGATTGCCTCACCCGCTGTGATTGGTGATCTGCTGTACGTCGGGACTCATACCGGCGAAATCGTCTGTGTGGATTGGCGTAAGGGCGAGTTTGTCTGGCGCTATGCTAGTGCGCGCAAAATGCCGTTTCATGCTTCAGCAGCAGTGACGGACGATCTGGTAATCGTTGGCGGCCACGATAAAAGTGTTCACGCCGTCGATCGCAGCACAGGCGAAGGCAAATGGACGTTTGCGACTCGGGCTCGAATCGAATGTTCAGCGGCCGTCGTCGATAAGCGACTGGTTGTCGGCTCCGGAGATGGCAATTTGTACGGCATCGAACTGGCCACGGGCAAAGAAGTCTGGAAATACAATGCCGGAAGTCCGATCAATGCCGGAATTGCGATTGGCGAAGGACATCTTGTCGCGGGAGAAGACAAGCAGAATGGACGGCTGCTGTGCTTCGCCTGAAACCGGGAACGCCGTGATCGTTGCTTTGGCCCGTGGTTGCACTCACCATTGTGACGGCGATCCACGTTTGTCTGGATCACCATTTGCTGATTCGTTCATTGGATTGCGAGAGAACGATGGGTCCGCTACGCTTCAACGTTTCGCCGGACGGGCAGAATTGATCAACTTCTGCCGTTGCGCCCGGGCGGGCTGTTGATTTAATGTGGGATAAGCTTCCAGCTTGTCAAGTTTGTCAGGAAACTTGAGTTTTCATTGCGCGATGGCAAGCTGGAAGCTTACCCCACAAAAAAAAGTGACTTATTTCAACCGACAGCCAGTGCCCGGTTCCAGCACTCAACGCAAAAGAAATTCCAGTCAGGATATAAGTTCGCATGGATCAGCAATCCGGAGACAATTCTCCAGGGCCGTCGAATTACAAACCCAGCGATGGCCAGAGTGGCGATCCCCGACGACGCAATTTTGGAACAATGATTATTCTGGGAGTCATCGGCTTTGCGCTGGTGATGTGGATGTTTTACAGCTCCCCGGCGAACTACGGTTCAACCGTTCCCTACTCATTCGTCAAGAATCAACTCCAGGCCGACAATATCGATCGAGTCCGCTTTCAGCAGGAGTTCATGACCGGCGAATGGAAGGTAATTCCGGAATCGCCGAAAGGTTTTACCGGCAAGCTCAGCAAGAAATTCAACACCGTGCTTCCCCCGGAAAGGATGCGCGACAACGAATTCGTTGCGGATCTGGACAAGAAAGGAGTGCAGGTCGAATCCACGCCGACCGCAGTTGATAATGGCACACAGTTGCTCATCTGGATCCTGTTGCCGCTGGGCTTAGTCTTCATTTTGTGGACCATCATGCGCCGGTCGTCGGATCCGTTTTCAAGCGGCGGCATGATGGGCAGCTTTATCCGCAGCCCCGCACGGCGATTTGAAAAAAGTGATAAGGCTGCGACATTCGACGATGTGGCAGGTCTGAAGAACGCCAAACAGGACCTGCAGGAAGTCGTTGAGTTCCTGAAAACGCCGAAAAAATTTACGAAACTGGGGGCCAAGATTCCGAAAGGAGTGCTGCTTGTCGGACCTCCGGGGACCGGCAAAACTTTGCTGGCTCGAGCCACCGCCGGGGAAGCGGGTGTGCCGTTCTTTTCGATTAATGGGTCTGAATTCATTCAGATGTTCGTGGGAGTCGGTGCGACGCGCGTGCGGGACCTGTTCAAGACCGCTCGTGAAGCTTCGCCCTGTATTATCTTCATTGATGAAATTGACGCCGTGGGGCGTGTCCGTGGAGCTGGCGTTGGAGGCGGCCACGACGAACGCGAACAGACTCTGAATCAGATTCTCAGTGAAATGGATGGCTTCCAGCAGGGTGAAACCGTCATCGTGCTGGCCGCCACAAATCGCCAGGATGTCCTCGATCCGGCACTTTTGCGCCCCGGACGTTTTGATCGTCATGTGACCGTCGATAAGCCTGCGAGGGAAGGACGACTGGGGATTCTCAGAGTCCACTCGCGCAAGGTGCCGCTGGCCGACGACGTGGATCTTGAATGTCTGGCCCGGACGACGATCGGCTACAGCGGGGCGGATTTGGAAAAGCTGGTCAACGAAGCAGCGCTCAAGGCTGCACGCGAAGACAAGCGTGCGGTCGAAATGGTCGATTTTCTTTACGCACAGGATTTGATCCTCATGGGCGCGCCGCGGGATGAACCTGTGGAACTCAAGGAAAGGGATCTGACAGCATGGCACGAAGCGGGCCACGCGATTCTGGCCTGGTGCCAGAAAGGCATGGACCCGGTTCATAAAGTCTCAATCGTGCCTCGTGGACGTTCATTGGGTGTGACGCAGTTGATGCCGGAAAAAGAGCTTTACAACATCGGCGAGCATCTGCTGAGAGCGAGGCTGATCATGATGATGGGAGGACGAGCGGCTGAAAAACTTGTCTTTGATGAGTTCTCCGCCGGTGCCGAAGACGACATTGACCGGTCGACACGTCTGGCACGCCGCATGGTGGCCAGTTGGGGCATGTCGGAAGCCATCGGTCCGGTCGCATTTCGTCAGTCGGAAGAACATCCGTTCCTGGGTAAGGAAATGCACACCTATCGTGAATTCAGCGAAGAAACCGCTCGGCTGATCGATGTGGAAGTGCAAAAAATCATGCACGAAGCCCATGCTTCCGCTGTGCAACTGCTGAAACAGTACCGCAACAAACTGGACACTCTGGCGGCCGCGCTGCTGGACGCAGAAAATCTGGAACGGGACGAAGTCGCAAAGATCCTTGGCGAGCGACCATTCGACACCAGCGGCGATGCATAACGCGGTGATGGATTCACTCCGATGGCTCCGATGGCTGGGGACGGATCAGCAGCACGACGACGATTGACACCGCCGCGACGAGTGCGAACGCGCCGAAGATCACGTTGAGTGGCACGTCGCGGTCGCGCAGGAATCCGAAGCCCCAGTCGCCGAATCCTCCGCAGCTGATACTCACCAGATTCATGATTCCATAACCTGTGGCCCGCAGTTGGGGACGCGTGATTTGGCACAGAATGGGCATGTTGTTGCAGTCGAAAAATCCCCAGCCCAGGCCAAACACGATTAAGCCCATCACCGCGATGG
>JANOUN010001380.1:0-2340 GCA_031416875.1 Planctomycetota bacterium
AGCCGCTAAAGCCTGAGTTGCGCCAGCATACGGTTCCGGCGCGACAAAGTCACTGTTGCGGACACTCCATGTTTGCTGAATCAACGCGGCATCAGCGCCGTTGCCGTTCGCAGAAAGCAGTTCGCGCAACTGTTCGGCAGCGGCACCGCCAAGCTGGTTCTTGTCTATTTCGTCGAGGAGTTCCTGAGCTTCGCGATGCCAACCCGCGACGTCCTCGATGGTCTCCAGTTCCTTTAGCTGCTCGATCATTGCCATGACTTTGGCTTCGAGTTCCATCAACTTTGCCAGTCGAGGTGCCACGAGACGACGGTGTACCTGCTCAAGTTCCTGAGCCGTGACTTCCAGACGTTGTGACACTTCTCCAGCCGCAGCCTGTGCTCCGGAGAGATCATCCTTTTCGATTTGATCCACGATCTTCTGCATCTGTTCGATCAGCTTTGTCAGTTGCTGTTCATCTCGAACACGAGCCACCTGTGCGGCGGAATCCTGATCCTGTTCACCCTCCGAATTGGCGATCGCTTTTGTCACGTCGTCGAGCGTTCTCCCGGTCTCGGCCAGTTTTCGTGCGGCATCTGCCAGAGCTTCCTGAACGGCCTTCATTTCTTCCGGTGTCTGCGGCTGTTCAGAACCGCTGCCGGAACCAGGTTGCGGCGACTGTGACTGACCATTCGGCATGGGCGAGCCACTTTGCCCATTCTGAGCAGCCATCGCGTTCGCCTGTTGATTCAGCTGACTCTGCAACTGAGCCTGCTGCTGAGCAAGTCGACTGGCCAGATCCCGTGCTGCGGCAATGCGCTGGGAAATCTCTTCCTTCAACAGAGCTTCGGCTTGCTGGCGAATTTCGCCAAGCATCTGTTCAGCCAGCTTTACCTGTTCCATCGCCCCGGACGTGTCGCCACGAGTTAATGTTTCCGCTGCGGATTCAACTGTCTTTGCCGCTTCGGCCATGCGTTCCCTGGCCAGTTCGGTGATGAGAGGAATCTGCTGCATCTTTGTTTCAATGTCTCGAGCCTCGATTGCTGCAGCATGCTGTCGCTCTTCAACCTCTTTTCGAAGCTCATCCGGGGATTTGCCTGCATCAGCCTCTTCGCCCGCAGCATCTGTCATCTCGGCTGAATCTTTGCCCGCTTCTCCTTCGCCAGATTTCCCGGCGGCAGCGAGTTCATTCGTCACGCGGCGTTCTTCATTCTCCAACTGAGTCAATCGTTCAATCAGCTCCATGACTTCCTGCTGATCCGATTTGGGCCGACGCAATTTCTGAGCTTCCTGGCGACTGAAGGCTTTCAACGCCGCTCGATTCTTTGGCGGGTTCTTTCGAATCAAGATCCGCAGCACGTCTCGAGCTTCGACCAGCAACTAGATGGCATCACGTTCCTGAGCCACTCCATCATCGAAGCGACCGTCACCCAAAGATGTGATGACACTCAACATGGCTACGTGTGCCTCAAAGATCAGCTCTTCACCGCCGAATTGCATCGCCACCAGAAAGTCTGCAAACCGCTTGGTACCATCGGCGATGATCTGCTGCTCTTCAATCAGTGCATCACTGGTATCTGTCTCCGGCGCGCCTCCGGCTTTGATTCGCTGCACCACTCGAATTGTCCGATTCAGCAATGCACGTTCGCGGCGAATCAGGTCGCCCAGAAACATGATTTCCTCACCGGGCGGGCCCATCGGATCTTCCATGTCAAACAACTGGTAGAGCTGACGGAACGGGCGAATATCGACAAATCGCAGTTCTGTTTCCGTGCGATGTGCGGACTCCGGATAATTGTCTTCGGCGAACGCGAAGTACGACACACTGTCACGTTGAGTCAATTCAAAGAACTCCAGCGGCAGCAGCTTTTCCAGGATGGTATTTGTCTTAAGTGGAGACTCAGCGGCATTCGCTTCGTCCACGGCCTTTGCGAAGTCTTCATACAGCAGCGTATGAGACGATTCATTGTTGATCTCAAACACGATGCCAGCATTCGACAGTCCAAAATCATCCGACGTGCGGACTCGCATCATGATCTCGGCCAACGTATGAACCTCCAGCTCTTCGGTTGGCTTCTCAAACCAGACTCGCGGAGCCTGATCGCGTCGCACCCGGATTGACGCTTCGTCGGTCTTGACTTCCACTCCGTCCGCATCGACTGCGTGAACGATGTAGCGCCAGTTATCGGTCACGACCATGGCTGTTGACAGTTTGTTTCCTTCAATTTGAAGCGGAACAACCTGAGCTTCTGCACCGGCCGCAGCAAAGCTCCCCGCCGGGCGAAGCAACAATGATGCTTGCGCCGGGGCACGATCCAGAGTGATGTCGATCTTTGCCTGAGATCCATCGATCGCCGTGAAATC
>JANOUN010001381.1:0-5429 GCA_031416875.1 Planctomycetota bacterium
GCGCTGCACCGCAGAGCGAATTTGGGGACGGTCCATTTTGCGTTCCAGCGGACGCTCGGCTCGCCGCTGTGCCGTGCGACGCTGAGCCATACCGCCGTAGTACGTTCCATCCTCAGCACGATTCCGTCGCAGCTCACGCGAGATGACAGAAGGACTCCGGCCCAGAGCCTTCGCAATGGCCGCCTGAGCGAATCCACGCGAATTCAGATGAGCTGTCATACCAATTTAGAAATGTCACATACGGTCCAATTTAGAATTGTCACAATGGTGTGGTTTCTGAGGGACCGATGGTCAAGTTGCGGTTGAGTGCGAAAGAGCGATTTCGAGTAGAAGTTCTGTTAAAGGTTTCGAAGTCATCGATCAGTTTGGCAAAGGCCTCTGAATTATTGGGAGTCAGTTATAGGCAGATCCTTCGAATCTGGAAACGTTATCAGTCGGAAGGGACAGCTGGGCTGAAACACGGTTTGCGGGATCGGGAATCCAATCGGCAGATTGAATCTGGTCGGCGCGAGCGAGTGCTGGAGTTGTATCAGGCGAAGTATGGTGATTTTGGTCCGACACTGGCCGTGGAGTATCTCGCAAAAATCGATGGCGAAGATTTGAGCGAGGAGACACTCCGCCAGTGGTTGATCGGCGCGGGGATCTGGTCAGTTCGTCGGCGGGGTGCTCCACATCGCCAATGGCGTGAGCGTCGCGAGCACTGGGGCGAACTTGTTCAGATGGACGGATCGGACCACAACTGGTTCGAAGGCCGTCGCGATCGCGCCACGATGATGGTTATGGTGGATGATGCGACAAACTGGACTCATGCGAAATTCTTCGAAAGCGAGACAACAGCAGCCGCGATGACGGTGTTTGGCGAGTATGTCGAGCACTACGGTCTGCCTCATTCTTTGTATGTTGATCGGGCAAGCATTTACGAAACGACACGGGATTCTACAGTGGATGAGGCACTACAGGACACTTCACCACTGACGCAGTTTGGTCGCGCAATGCAAGCGTTGGACGTCGAACTGATCCTTGCTCACAGCGCTCAGGCGAAGGGCCGTGTGGAGCGTCGTCATGGAGTCTTTCAGGATCGATTCGTGAAGGCACTGCGGCTCCAGCAGATCAGCACGCTGGAGTCCGCGAACTCATTTCTGGAGAACGAATACCTGGATGAGTTGAATGAGCAGTTCCATGTCGTTGCGAGGTCGCCAGCGAACCTGCATCGTTCAATTCCACGGGGCATAAAACTGAATCATGTGTTGTGTTTCCAGGAGCATCGCGTTGTTCAGAACGACTGGACGATATCGTGGTGCAACCGGATATTTCAGCTGAGTGCGGAGCATCAGAAACTGTCATTGGCTCGCAAGAAGATTGTGGTGAGCGAATTGCTGGATGGCACAATCCGGCTGACGTTTGGAACACGACTCTTGTTATGGACGGAGGTTTCTGAGCGTCCGAGCCGGACGAAGAAAAAAAACGAGCAAGCGGCTTCACGAAAGGCACCGCACAAGCCCGCCGCGAACCATCCATGGCGTCGTCCGCGTTGATGGGTGGAGGTCAGTCCGCCGTGGTGCGGGCCGTTTGCGCTGCCGGCCGCGTGCGCTCCACAGCGCGACACAGGCCCGCAACACGGATCTCCAATGTGACATTTCTAACTGGGCGAACCCTGTGACATTTCTATCTTGGTCCGACATTGAGTTCGGCACGGATGGCGGCCACGAGCATCACTTCATACAATCATCGGGCTTCGATCACTCCCACCGGAATCAGCGACATGAAATTCCAGCTTCCCGTAATCCTGCTCTTGTTCGCGATCGCAGCAGCACGGATTCCGCAGTCCGCGCAGGCGCAGCAGCGAGTGCGGTTTGATCAAGACGTGCGTCCGATTCTGTCGAACCATTGCTGGAGCTGCCACGGGCCGGATGCAGTTGCGCGCCAGGCTGGCCTTCGCCTTGATCGCCAGGACTCGGCGACCGCCGCAGCTGACAGTGGCCGCATCGCAATCGTGCCTGGGAAACCCGCCGAAAGTGAACTCATCGCCCGCATCAATGCACACGATGCAGATGCGCAGATGCCGCCCGGATCGGCGAAGAAGCCCATCACCGATCGACAAAAACTTGTACTTCAGCAGTGGATCGAGCAAGGGGCCGAGTTCACTTCGCACTGGGCCTACACTGCCCCCCTGCGTCCTGAGATACCGGCAGTGAGAAGCGCCTCGTGGCCGAAAAACGACATTGATGCGTTCGTACTAAAACGCCTCGAAGATGCGCAACTGCAGCCGTCGGAGGAAGCTGCTCCGCAGGTCTGGCTGCGCCGAGTCGCCTTTGACCTGACGGGACTTCCTCCTTCCCTGGAAGAACTCAGCGCATTCGAAGATCGCCTCAAGACGGCTGACAGGGAGGAAGTCTGCGCGGAAGTCGTTGATCGGCTGCTGAAATCACCGCGTTATGGCGAGCGGATGGCGATGCATTGGCTGGATGCCGCTCGCTATGCCGATACGAACGGCTACAACAACGATGAAACACGCACGATGTGGCCCTGGCGAGACTGGGTCATCAAAGCCTTCACCGACGGCATGCCGTACGATCAGTTTCTGACGGAACAGCTCGCCGGAGATCTGCTGCCGGAGGCATCGGTGTCTCAAAAGGTTGCCACCGGATTCAGCCGTAATCATGTGCTGACGACCGAAGGCGGAATTTTTGAAGAAGAATATCACGTGGAATACGTGGCTGACCGCGTCCACACGACGGCCACCGTGTTTCTTGCCATGTCTCTGCAGTGCGCACGGTGTCATGATCACAAGTACGATCCGTTGACTCAGAAGGAGTATTATCAGTTCGCCGCGTTCTTCAACAACGTGCCGGACAAGGTTGTCTCTTACAACAAAGCACGGATGGCGGAACCGCTGCTCAGGTTGCCGACGCCCGAACAGCAGGCAGAAATGGATCGTATCGAAGGGCGACTGAAAGAGGTCGAAGCGGAACTGGCAAAACCGACCGGGGACGCCGCTGCCGATACGACTGCCCTGCAAGCTGAAAAGACGTCGCTCACGGAACAGCGCACAAAGCTGGATGCAGAAATCCCCGCCACCATGGTGATGGCCGAACCGGCTGAACCTCGCCCGATCTTTGTCCTGCAGCGAGGTCAATACGATCAGCGTGGAGAACAGGTGACGGCCGCGTTTCCGACCGCACTGGTGTCACCCGAAAGTGCGGTCGTCGCAACTGGACCGGAAATTCCGGATCGGTTGCAGCTGGCACGCTGGCTGACAGATCCGGCTCATCCGCTGACCGCTCGGGTTGCGGTCAATCGCCTCTGGGAAATGCTGTTCGGGACAGGGATCGTGGAGACTGCGGAAGACTTCGGCATCCAGGGCGCACTGCCGAGTCATCCGGAACTGCTGGACTGGCTGGCGACCGAACTGCTGCTGCAAGGCTGGGACCAGCGGGCCGTTCTGAAACAGATTCTGCTGTCGGCCACCTATCGACAATCATCCAATGTCACGGCGGATCAGCTTCACCTCGATCCGCGCAATCTGTTACTCGGCCGCGGGCCTCGATATCGCTTGCCGGCAGAAACTGTCCGCGACAACGCATTGTTCGTCAGCGGCCTGCTGAAAGAAAAGATCGGCGGCCCCAGTGTCAAACCGTATCAGCCCGACGGGCTTTGGGAAGATGTTAGTGTGGAACGTCGTGATAAGTATGTCGCAGACACCGACGACGGACTTTATCGACGCAGCATGTACACATTCTGGAAACGCACCTGCCCACCACCTGGCATGGCGACCTTCGACGCTCCGGATCGTGAAACCTGCGTTGTCCGTCGAGCACGCACGAATACACCGCTGCAAGCTCTTGTGCTGCTCAATGACCCCACCTACGTCGAGGCTGCCCGCAAACTGGCTGAGCGCGTCCTGCTGGCATCCGATAACGACGCGGCTCGCATCGAACTTGCATTCAGGATCGTACTTTCGCGGTTCCCGGACAATTCAGAGCAAAGTACATTGCAGGAAATGCTGGCGAAAGCTCGCACCCACTTCACCACGACCCCGACAGCTGCGGCAGAGTTCCTGAGCATCGGGGCTTCGCCGCGTGACACATCACTCAACCCGGTGGATCTGGCTGCATGGTCGGCGGTGATGAACGTCATCCTGAATCTGGATGAGTGCATTTCGAAACTGTGATCCTCCGGAAGAAACTAGTGCGGTGTCAACCGTGCTTTGATGTGTGCCACTGGCTCTGCCAGTTTCCTCCATCGGCATGAAACACTGGCAGAGCCAGTGGCACACAACCCATCAATCCATCACTGACAGAGCACTAGTGCGGTGTCAATGCATGATTTTGGGGTAGGCCGAACAATCCACGGGTAAGTCAACGGGCTCTGGAATCACCCGCATGAACGATGGAAGAGTGTGAACTGTTTTCAGATGCATCGTCTGCGACCGCAGGCAGTGTCACAAAGAATTCAGTACCCTGGGCAGTCGATTTGACCAGGGTGATTTCCCCGCCAAGTGCATGTCGCGTGAGCTGGCGGCAAACGAAAAGGCCCAGCCCCGTGCCGTGATCCTTGGTGGTGTAGTAGGGTTGAAAAACCTGCTCCAGTGCTTCCTTCGGAATCCCGTGCCCTTCATCGCGAACACGAATCCCGATTCGCGCGGGTACGGCATCCGTTTCCGGAATCAGCTCTGTTGTGATCTCCATGGCGGCACCTTCGTTCGTGGCGTCCAAAGCGTTGAGAATCAGATTGAGCATGACCTGGACGAGCTGGTCATAGACGGTTCGAATGTGGGGCAGGTCGGCAGCAAAGTTGGAAACGATCGTCTTGCCTTTCCAGCGTTTGTAGTATTTAGCAATGTTCAAAGCGTCGTTGATCGCAGCATGCACATCGACGGTAGACTGTTGCTGATTGGTCGGGCGGCTGAAGCCCGTCAGCTCACGCAGCGTCCGCTGGATTCTGGTGAGTTGCCCATCGACCAGATCCAGCCGTTGTTTCACGTATTCATCCGAGTTTTTTCGACTAAGCATCTGGATGATGGAACTGATCGATGCCAGCGGATTGCCGACTTCATGAGCGATCCCGGCAGCCAGCAATCCAAACGCCGCTTGTTTTTCCTGCTGGACGAGCATCGCCTGCGATTCCTGTAACTCTTTCGTCCTGACAGCGATTCGGCGTTCCAACAGTTGCTGGTTGGACTGCAGTTCTTCATTCAGGATCACCAGCTTTTGTCCGGCGGATCTGAGCAGTCCGGTCAACGAGATAATGGCCCATGCGGCCCAGCCAAGGAAGACGAGCGTCAGGATCACGGTCACGATATCGGAGTCCTGTTGCGGTGCCGCATACAGGCCAAGGACAATGTAGCTGAGTGCATGCAGGCCAAACGTGGCAAACGTCAGCCTCGGTGAATGGCGAATCGCGCAGACCAGCAGCGAGAGAAAGTAGTA
>JANOUN010001382.1:0-5043 GCA_031416875.1 Planctomycetota bacterium
TTGTCACACCCTACAGTTTGCGCACCGTCAATAACTGTCCGACTGTCCAAAAATCCCCGCCTCGCTGGATTCCCGGCGCTGACGATGGTAAACGTAATGTTCCGTTGACAGGTTTTTGAAATCGATTCCAGTCCCCGCCGCAAGAGTTTTCTTATCAGGATCCCGCCCATGACATCTACGTCGCTGAATGGGTCGGCACCGGACGTGTGACAAAACTGGAACGCGTCTGAATGGAATTCAGTTGTTCTCTGCCCCTTCATCCAAAGTTTCTTCAGCCGTAAATCCTTCGATCTCTTCAGGGTCTGACTCCGCATGGGCAGATTCGGGTTCAAGTGCGTCATCATGGTCCGTCAGCGGTTGCTTCACCAGAATCCAGACCATCATTGATGACAGTTCCCAGCAGTCGTGGACTTGCCACCATGGCAATTGCGGGGCTTCCGTGTGCTCAGGCGTTCGGAGAATGAGGATGGCGTCCGGCGTGGAAATCGTATCGCGAGCCAGACGTTTCAGACTGGCGGCCAGTGGTTGTCCCGGATCAATCTCATTGGCGTGTCGATACGGTGGATCAAAGAAGATCACGTTATAGGGCATGCAGTCTTCGCCGCCGTGAGGCCGAAACGAGGTACGGCGCACATCGGTTCGCCAGCAAATCGTGCGTGCATCCGGTGCAATGGTTTTGACGTTGCTGACCAGGAATTGGTGGATGTCGGCATCGGCTTCAAAGAACACGCACGAGTAAGCTCCGCGACTGAGCGATTCAATTCCCATCGTTCCGACGCCGGAAAACACATCGGCCACGCGTGCGTCAGGGATATAGTCCTGCAGGCGATCAAACACGATCTGGCGTACACGATCTGTGTAAGGCCGCGTCGAATCATCGGATGGCGTTTTTAGAATTCGGCGGCGGTATTGGCCCGAGATAACTCGAAGTGACATCTGAGATACTGTGAATCAGGAAAAGGTAGACAGAGCGACGAGTGACTCGACGATGATGTCAGTGTGGACTGCTGAAAAGTTTCTCGCTGTTTCCGGCGTGAGTGCCACCGAGCGGGAACAACCGAGATGATACCACGACGATCAATTTCAGCACGACCATGAGGGCAGGGAATTTCTCACTCGGTCAGTTTCTGCACGTTCGAAAACCGCATTTCGTGCCAGATGGTGGCGGAACGGGATGTCAATTTCCTGCCGAAACCGGCAATTGAGGCCTCGAAACCCTGAAAACTAAAGGAAATAAGGGGAATTCGACTTTGGTCGTGTTGACACCCCAGGTAATCAGAACTCTACTTCGGCCTGCAAAAACACGGGGATTTCGAACTTCGGGGGCTCCCCGACTGCTTTACAGTCCATTCCACTCAATTTTTTCAGGCGAAGGGGATTTGATCAGATGGCAAAGAAAGCCGAAAAGCCGTTGTCCAAGACAGACATTCTGAATTCATTGGCGGAAGCCACTGGCCACAGTCGCAAGGAAGTCAGCGGTGTGATTGACGCTCTTGAGGCGTTGATCGCTGCGAACATCAGCAAAGGTCCAGGTGTCTTCAATCTGCCAGGCCTGCTGAAGATCTATGTGCATGAACGCCCGGCGACAAAAGAGCGCATGGGTCGAAATCCAGCAACGGGCGAAGAAATCAAGATCGCAGCCCGAGCAGCCAAGAAGGTTGTTAAGGTTCGCGCACTGAAGAAGCTGAAAGACCTGATCTAAGACATTGTCGAAAAACTGCGAAATTAA
The DNA here is from genome assembly GCA_031416875.1 of Planctomycetota bacterium. Classification (GTDB taxonomy): domain Bacteria; phylum Planctomycetota; class Planctomycetia; order Planctomycetales; family Planctomycetaceae; genus SXXK01. The sequence goes on from JANOUN010001382.1 coordinate 1,730, forward strand.
ATTCCGGAAAGGGTGATCCTGCAAAAATCACCCTTTCCTGTTTTTCTGGCTCAGCGGTTGAATTTACTTGACACGACTGATTCGATTTGGCAGCAATTGCCGGTTCACTTCTTGACCGATCGCAAATCTGCGCTAACATGTGTGGAACAAAGGCTCCGCGCTTGTCAACTAACCTGTTTAAGGAGGTTTTAAGTCGCTTCGACAGTGCGGGAATGGAGACTAATCATGTTAGTATTGTCAAGGAAGAGAAATGAAAGCGTCATCATCAATGACAACATCGTTGTCACAGTGATTGACGTGCGTGGCGACAAAGTGCGGATTGGAATTGAGGCTCCGCGGGATGTGTCTGTACATCGCCAGGAGGTTTTCGAGGCGATTCTCAGCGAAAAGCTGAAGTTTTCAGAAAATCCTTCCGAAGAATCCTCGGGCTCCTTCGTCATCTGAATTGAATCCTGCATTCATTTGGCGTATTCTGTGCCGCTTCCGGGTGTTTCCGGAAACCTGTTCGGCCCCATCGTCTAGTTAGGTCCAGGACATCGGATTTTCATTCCGGTAACAGGGGTTCAAATCCCCTTGGGGTCATACCTCGGTTCATATGAACCGAGGTTTTTTCATGCCTGAAAGTTGATTCGGAGAAGGTCGGATGTGTTCGCGCCGCTTGCGTCTCCGTCAGGATTGTTGAACAATGCATGGAAATCGCCTGCTTGATTTCTGAGTCCTCATCTACAGCACAGAATGCGCTTCGTCGTACATTCCCGAAGTCCCGACGCGCGGCGGAGTGACCGGTTTGGTCTCGCAGTCTTTCCAGAATCAATACCTGTCAGACCCGGATGTTCAGCTCATGCTGAAGGTCTCAGCGGGAGACAACGCAGCTTTTGAACGACTGGTCCTGCGATATCAGGATCGCCTGGTCGGTTTCTTCTTTCACCTCATTCATGACCGATCCGCTGGTGAAGATTTGGCGCAGGAAGCCTTTCTGCGCGTGTATAAATCGCGCGAACGTTACGAACCGACTGCCCGTTTTTCTACTTGGCTTTTCCGGATTGCGCACAATCTCGCCAGCAATCAAAAGCGCGGCGCGGCGCGACGCCGTGAAATCCCTCTCGGCAGTCAGGCAAGCGACCACGATTTTCGGCCGCAGGAACAAATCCTGGCAGATAAATCGGCACTTATGCCGACCAGACAGCTTGATTCCCGTGAGATTCGAGATGTTGTGCGAAGCGCTGTGGAAGAACTCACTGAAGGACAGCGAACAGCCGTTATCCTGCACAAGTTTGAAGAAATGAGTTACGAGGAAATCGGCGAAATCATGGGACTCGGTACAGTAGCCGTCAAGTCCCTGCTGTCGCGAGCACGCGGCAAACTCAAAGAATCACTTGAGAAATTCCTGTGAGACCGGAGCGTCCATGGTAATCACGTGTGTCACACATCCATTGTATCGGACATTGATTTAAGCAGTTCAGATGGCGGATGAAAATCACAATCAAGACCACGACGAGATCGAGGGAGCAGAGGACCCTCAGACGGTGGAACTGGTCGCATACCTGGACGGCGAACTGCCGGAACAGGATGCTGATCGTGTTGAACAATTGCTGCTCACGAATCCGCCATTGCGCAGGAACGCAGAAACCTTAGACCGTACGTGGCAATTGTTGAACTCTCTCGAAGAAGCCACGGCCAGCGGTGAGTTCACTCAGAAAACCCTGGCCTCAATTTCAACGGTGTCTGCCGGAAGCGACGCTGACAAAGCAACCGATCGCCGTTGGTCGCTGAAAAAACATTTGCCCTGGCCCGTCGTAACGCGGGGGTTGATCTGGTGTCTGGCCGGATTCCTTGCGTGTTCCGCTGGCTTGCTGCTGTCACGGAAGGCACGCCGCGAACGTACCGATCCGACAGATGCGCAGATCCTGAAAGATCTCGATCTGTACCATCAGTATCCAAAGCTCTGGCGCATTCCTGATGTGGAATTCCTGCGAGAGATTTCTGAAAACGCAACGACTGCGCCAGTCAGTGAGGAGCAGCCGTGAGACTTTCTGATTTTCTGAATGGCGTCGTCATTCCAGTTGTGTGCATCGCGCTGGGCAGCGCGGCAGCGGTGGCTGTCGTGGGCAGCAGCAGTGAAGAACACGCCTTGCTCAACGCCCGCCTGGCGGAATTTCGCGGACTCAAAGAAGACCAGCAGAAAATGGTGAAAGCGAGCTTTGCAGAGTTCTCAATCCAGACGGACGGTCGAAAACGCGAGATCAAAGCGCTGCACGAAGCGATTCAGAAAGATCCACAACTGAAGGACGGTTTGGAGAGGTATTTCGCGTGGTGGTCTTCGCTGTCACAGTCGGAATGGGACAGTTTTCCTGAGATGAGCCGCGAGCAGCAGATTGGCTTCGCAAAAGCCAGCATCAACAAGCCGACTGAGACCGAAAAAACAGTGGTCGTTGATTTTGGCGACTGGGGACAAACGTCCCTCCAACCTCTGCATCTGACAATTGACGAATGCTCAAGAATCATCTCCGATTCGCTGAAGGACGTACAAATCCCCCCCGAAATCGCTGCCGAATTGCAGCAACTGAAATTGCCCGAACATCGTTCATTGGCTCTTGCGCTTTGGCTGTTTGAAAGGTTACGCAGTGATCCGGATCGCGATGCGCGGGCAGCTCAGGGGGACAAAATCCTGAAGGCAGTGCTGGCGAATGTGAGCGACGACGCATGGAAAGATCAGTTTCAGCAGATCGTCGCAGATAACTCGGAAAAGTCGTTTTTCAGGTTCTGGATCTTCCGAAATCTCCTTGTCATTCTTGATCAGTCCACGATGTCACTGGGCAACAGATTGACGAAACAGTTTCCAGTATCGGAAGACGAAATCGTCGCTGCGTTTGTCAATCTGGAGGACAAGTCCCGACAATACGCATTGATGGTCATGCCGTCGGACCAGGCCAGCAGAAGTCTGGAGTTTCTGGCGCAGGCAAACCGTGCACAAACGCCCGAACAAAAACTACTGGTGGGATTTGTGGCCTTCGCCCGTGATCGTCAGGGCATTATCGGACGCATCATTTTCGGACTGGGAAATCGTCCGCCGCAGAACGGCGGCGCACCGCCCGTACGCGGTCGGGATGGCAGAAAGTAGTGGATTACCGCAGTGCAAATCAGCAGGCATGGAACCAACTCGCCGACAGCGACAGTCTGTTCGCGCGCGTGGCAACCGACGAAGAATGCCGCAAACCATTGCAGGCACTCGACGGCCGCGGCTGGTTACCGGACAGCATCGCTGGCCTGAATGTCCTGTGCCTTGCGTCCGGCGGCGGCTGGCAGTCAATTTT
>JANOUN010001383.1:0-2673 GCA_031416875.1 Planctomycetota bacterium
CGCACTGGTTGATGGCGATGGTCCTCTGCAGATGCCTGAACGTCTGCGGATGAGGTTCTACGGAAAATACCCGACCTGTTTCGCCCACTGCCAGTGAGCCTGCGGCTGTCACACAGCCAATGTTAGCCCCGACATCGATCAGCGTGTCACCCGGTTTCAGGAAGTCATATACAAATTCCTCTGCGCGATCGACATGATTCGGGTCCACCCACAGCGTCAGTGCCATGTTGCTCTTCGCAAAAAATGGAATTGTGTATTGAGAACGTTTCAACTGAATGCGTTCTGAGTATCCGCTGCTCTGCAGAGCGTTGCCCACAGGGCTCTGAACGGCCGCTTGAGTTTCGGGCTTTCTGAACGGGCAAGTCTCTGGAGCAGGTTCATCGTAATCTCCTTTGGCAGTTGTGGCCATTTCAAACGTCATTGTCAGAAGAGTGACTCCGGTAGTATCCTGCACTTTTGGCAAATGAGTCAGTATGACTGTTGTGTTCAGCAGCATCGGCCCGCAGTCCGGACCTGACCGCAGCGCGCACAGGCCGTTGTTGACGGAATGCGACATACCGGTGGCCGGATAAGTCCACTTCTCGAATTCCATGGACCAGCCGGATTGGACACTGCAAATTGCTGGTCGTCTCCAAACGGTTCCGGCGGGACATCAGTTCTCAGGAAGCTCGTTTCAGTCCATCCAGACATCCGGAATCTGCAACCTTGCACCATTCGTATTCCCAGGTCATCTCCGGCTGATTCATTAACCGGCGAGCGCATCGGGAGAGGTCCTCCCAGCGGCTATATGACTCAGCCAGCTGCCGCATGCTGGCAGCCAGTTCTTCAATGTCAATTTGGGCGCTGATCAGCAGCCCTGCACGGTGCTCATTCAGGAATTGAGACAGCTCGCCGACACTGGTTGAGATCACCGGCATTCCAAGTGCCAGGTACTCGTACAGTTTCCGGGAATTGGTTCCGATCAACTGGTATCGCGGGTGTTCACTATAGAGCACCAGGCCGCAGCAGCGATGTTGAGAGGCAAACCTGCGCAACTCTTCCGGAGACTGACTGTTATGAACAACAACTTCCGAGGTTCGTCGAAGGCACTCCAACAGAGACTCATCACCTCCACCAAAGACATGCAGTGCGCATTTCCGACGAATGTCTGTCGGCAATCGCAGGAAAGCCTCTACCGCCTTCCCGACACCCTTCTCTTCAAAGACACCGCCCATATAGACAAAGCAGAGTTCGGAATCTGCCGCAAAGGCGGGACACACTTCGCGCCATGCGGCCCCCGGGAAATTGTGAAGCTCCACCACCCGCGTTTGCCATTGGAGCAGGTGTCGTTTTAGTTCGCAATGGGCCATATGGATACAGGTGACCATAGAAACAAAGGGCAGCATTGTACGGTGAATCAATCGGATCAACCGACAGCTGAACCAGCGTTGGACGGCCCCGCCATCGCTCTCCAGAGTGTTCAATTCATAGTGATCGTGTTCGTCATAGATTACAGGAACGCGACGCATCAATCCGGTCATCACGGCCAGCGGAAGCATCATCCAGTGGAAGCAAAAAACCACCGCCAGGCAACAGTTCGCATTCATCTGAAGCTTTAGCCGACACTGTGAAGTTTCAACGTTTGTCTGCAGAGATTCGAATCGTTGAAGTGACCAACGGCCTCTGGGTAACGCAACTACACACGCAGCGCCTCCGTCCGCGAGCACTCCTTCAATGAAAAGCGACATTCGCTTGTTCAGCGAACGAGCCCCGGTAAAACAAAGTGCGTAACGATTCACGGCAGAGTCAGTCATACAGGAATGCCTGACGCGGAAGAAGATTCGTGACAAACGCACGACGACTCGTGGACAGCGTACAGCATATCGTTTGACTCAATGACAGAATGGGGAGTCAGCGGCGTCAACTGCAAAGCGGATTCGTCTTCACGCATCGACTCAATCTGTACCACTCGATATCCGATTTCGATCAGCAGAGTCAGCAACTCTCTGGTCGATGCCCCGAATTTCTTCAGGTAGGTCGGATGAATCTCCAGGAACAGTGTCGGCTTGTGCTCCCGCAGGATGCGGGTCATACCTTTTAGAACGCTGAATTCCGCGCCTTCGACGTCAATCTTGATCACGTCGGGCGGAGTTTTTATGTCGTCAAAGAATTGATCCAGTGTGATGGACTGTACAGAAACTGTTTTCGATGTCCGTCGGGGATTGCCGCCCTGCATCTGAAAGAATGGACTGGGATTTGATCCGCTTCGTTCGTAACTGACTGTCCCTTCAGAATCTGAAATGGCCGCGAGATGAGCTTCTACGTTCGTGGCGTGATTGAGCGCAAGATTCTTCTGCAGAAGACCAAAGTTCAGATCGTCCATTTCAAACCCGTACACGATGCCCTGTGGCAGACATTTGGACGCGATGCAGGTGTACCAGCCAAGATTTGTACCGACATCCGCGAAACAGCGAGTCCCTCGGAGGGACTCCACCAGCATTTCGGTGACTTTCCGCTCATGAATTCCACCACCGGCATATCGTGGATAAAACCAGCGGTTCGAGTAACTGTCGTCCGCGTTAAACGACACTTCAACACCATCCAGGTTTGCGACAAATGTTTTCTCACTGCGATAACGTTGATTTCGAGGATCAAAGATCCGAATCGCTTCCAGCGTCTGCTGCTGAATGCCCA
>JANOUN010001384.1:0-3713 GCA_031416875.1 Planctomycetota bacterium
TTTTCAAAACATGTTGCAGATGAGTCAAGTTTTGGCTGCGATGCCAAAACCATCGAATGTAGGATGGACATTCATGTCCGTCGCATGGCCATTGCTCGGACATGAATGTCCAAGCTACAGGAATCGCAGTTGGCCACAATGCGCTAAACTTTTGCGGCAGTGCGCCGCGACATTGATTCTACACGATGTCGGACCTCGCAACGGCGACTTACAATCCATCGGTCGGAGGCGAGTGGCGAAGCCGCGATGCCTCGCTAGAGCCAATAAACAGTGTTTGTGTTTCCGTCACTGAGCGAGCTGGCACAATGGTCGAACGAAAACCACATCGCATCGTGCGTGATTTGACTCCCGGCGAACGCAGTCTTCTGCAGGTAGCTCGGGCGGATGCCGAAGCCGAAAAGGACGGCATGCTTGAGCAGGCTCGTGCTGCAAAGGCAGCATGGTTGGAGACGCGGCGAGTGGTGGATGTCGTCATTGCTAACCTGAAAGCAGAGCGTGAGCGACAGGCATTGTCATTGGCGGACGTTGAAGTGCGAACTGGGATTCGACGGTCTGTTCTGAGTCGTCTGGAGAATGATGCGACATCGAATCCCACGATGCTGACGCTGCAACGATATGCGGTGGCTTTGGGGATGAGTCTGCGAGAGGAGTTGACAAACACCCAGTGAATCGGATTGACGGAGATCCATTGTGCCCCGATGCTCCGCAGCGGGAACGCCCGCCTCGGAGAGTCGGGGCACATTGTTTACCCAACGCGTTGGAATGGCACCGACGGGGAACTCAACTGCACGCTGTCCAGGAGTTGTACAGACTGTCGGGTGACTGATCCGTCAATCGAAATCGAAAGTTCTGCAGTTCCTGACGGTAATTCCGCTGGTGTTCGCAAATAAAGATGCGTTGGCGTTGCCTGGGCAATCTCAAACCGCGCGCCGTCAACAGTCAGAGTCATTTCTACTCTGGCAGAATGAGATCCGTTTTGCGATGCTGCGATCATGGAAGACTGGCGTGAAGAAATCTGGGAACGAGCGAATCTGTTTGCCGCTGAGAATGGCCGAACTCTGATCGGACAGCTTGGCTATGGCTACGATGGTAGCGTGTTTGCTACAGTAACGACAATCGGCAATCAAGGTATTGCGATTTGAACGGCTGTACCAACGAGAACGTGATGTTTATCTCCGACTTCGTTCTCAATCAATTGTGGAGGTTGCCGGATTCGCAGTTCCCCAATTGATTCACCATGACGATCGGTTGTGGGTCGTCGAAATGGGTATCGTCTCACCTCCGTTTGTGCTGGACTTTGCAGGTGCCTACCTTGACCGGCGGCCCGATTATCCGGATGACGTGATGGAAGAATGGCAGGCTGAAAAGCTGGAACAGTTTGGTGAGGAACGATGGCAGATCGTTCAGAATATCATGGCTCATTTCGCCCGGATGAGGATTTATCTGGCGGATGTGAAGCCGGCTAATATCACGTTTGCGGAGCCGACATGAAAGTTGAACAACGCGCAGTCAGGCAGTGGGCATGAGATGAACTACCTGTAGCTGGACTCGTCAGAGTTCGGTTTTTCCGAAGTTTTGCAACTTCGGCTACGCTGGCTGGGTTTTTCCGAAGTTTTGCAACTTCGGCTACGCCCGGCTGTTTTCCGAAGTTTTGCAACTTCGGCTACGCCCGGTTATCGCAATTCGTCAATTGCTGGCTTCTTTCCGTACGCTTCGAGCATTCGTGTCAGATCGTGGCAGATTTCTTCTGCAAGTTCCACGGGTTCCAGGACTGTGGCGGATGGCCCAAAACTCATAATCCAGTGTTTGATTTCCTGCGTGTCGGCCAGCTGAAATTCTGCGATCAGAGATCCGTCATGCTGAGGCGACAATGTCTGACTCTTGTGCCAGTTCGATTCTCGAACATACCGGGCGGATTCTCTGCTGAAGCGAACTCGAATTGAGTGAAGAATCATGCTGCCACTGCGAAATACCCCAAAGCTGTGTTTCAGCCAGCTTTCAAGATCAAAGCCCTGGGGCACGGCGGCTGGAATCTTCGTGACATGCACATCGTCAATGCGGTCGATCTTGAACGTGCGTATTTCGGCTCGGCGACTTGACCAGGCGATCAGATAGAGGCTGCCCCGATGAAAGACAAAACCCTGTGGATAGACTTCCTGCTCCACCGGTTCCGTGGACTGATCTGATTGATACGTAATCAGCGTAATCAGATGATCCTCAATTGCCAGCATCAGGCTGTCAATCAATTCGCCTCGTTTGCTGTAGTCGCTGGCTCCCACGCAAGTTGCGTGCAGTGATCCGGAGAGCTTGTGCAGGTAACGGATGGCCTGATCGCCGAGGGCACCTCGAATCTTACCGAGGACTCGATGCAGGCCGGTCCAGAACGGAGTGCCCGCCAATGGTTCAAGAAACCTTTGCGCCATGTAGACAGACAGCAACTCCGTGACCGTGAAGCCTGTTTGCTCAGAGAACGGCTTCATCTTCCACCGCTTCAGTCCTCGGTCGCCAATGACTTCCTGAATGTCAAATCCAGCAGTTTGCAGGACAGCCAGATCGCGTCGAATTGAGCGATCTGACACTTCGAACTGTGTCGCCAATTCCGTGAGTGGAATCCCAAAGCGAGATTCTGCGAGCAGCTGAAGAAGTTTCCATTGCCGGAGGAGTTGTTGTGATTCGCTCAAGGTGTTGCTCAGTCTAAGTTTCAACGGCAGTTGATTAAGGCCCTCTAACAAAACAGGTAGCTGGATTCGCAAGAATTCAGAAATGAATCTGAATTCTTGCGAATCCAGCTACGAAGAGCGGTTGAGATGTTGTTTCTTGCTCGGTCACGTCCCGCGTACGTTTCCAAATTGTTCGATCTGCAGGCGGGAGGAAAACCGGAAGTCAAACTCAGCTGCCAGCGGACGAAGCCAGAGGGATCGTTCGGCAAGTTGTTCGCGAGTCCTGGCCTGCGGCATCAGCCAGACGATGCCGGGATCGATTGCGCTGAAATTGGACAACCATGTTCGCACTTCAGCGACGTCCTGCGGCTGGTCGATCACGAACTTCAGGATGCAACTGTAACGCGACAGCAGCGATCGAATGACTTCCGGGCGAAACCGAGCCTGTTCGTGGCGGTCATGCCACACAGGATCGTCGGGAACGGAGTTGCTCATTTGAGGGCTGATCGCCATGAGCTCACAGACCACCGGTTGATCAACAGTTCCGGCTGTTTCGATCGTGATCCGTTTTCCCAGTTCGCGGCATCGCTGAGCCAGCGGGACCAGATCCGGCAGCAACATCGGTTCACCGCCGGTCAGAACAATATCCGGAGCCATGCAGTCTGCGACGCGCCATGAGAGTTCGTCGAGTGAAAAAGCAGTGCCTTCCGGTTTCCACGACGTGTAGGGTGTATCACAGAACCAGCAGCGCAGATTACAGCCGGAGGTTCTGATGAACAGAGACTGCGTCCCGGCCCAAGGCCCTTCTCCCTGAATGGATTCAAAAATTTCGGCTATCTGCACGATCGAGACATTGACAGAGGCTAACGCGAATGTCGCCATGTGGCGGGAACACGCCGCAGAATACCGACCAAATCGAAGTGATGCCGCTCATTCGTCCTTCTTTTCGATGCCATTCTCGTTCTCGTCCTTCTGAGCGTCGTCCTTTTCTCCGTCCTTTTCCTTTTCGTCGTCTTTCGGGAATTTGGATTCGTGAATCCGTTTGATTTCGTC
>JANOUN010001385.1:0-3410 GCA_031416875.1 Planctomycetota bacterium
TTCGGGAATATTTTCAATGCCGTACGTACGAACTCGATAGACAAATCGACTCAGGAGCCATACAAAAAAACGAATCGTCGCCTGGGGCAAAATCCACACGGCATAAACAACGATCGGAATGATGCTCACACCGGAGAACAGGAAGATCTGCGACGCGGACATGTGCATCGGCGATTGCAACAGCCAGAACAGGCCAGAAACACACAGCATTCCGACAGCCGTCATCTGCTGCACGGCCGCCAGGATTGCCCCCAGTTTTTCATGCGGACTGCGTTCCTGAATGTATGCGTTGAGCGGCACGTTGAACAGACCGCCTCCCAGTCCAATCATCACCAGCATTGCCCCGGTCATCACCGGCGAATCGCTGCAGAAGTACAACAGAATACAAGCCAGTCCCATGAGCAGCGTGCCGAACGGAACCATGCCGAGTTCTACGCGGCCGTTCGACAGCCAGCCCGCCATCAGACTTCCAATACCTACGCCGATTACCAGCATCGCCATGAACGGTGCAGGACTGACCTTTGTCACATCGGAAAGTTCCTTCGTCACAAAGACATCGATATTCATCTGGGCCAGCGCCGCCAGCGACCAGAAGAACAGGATCCCAAGTGACACGCGGAGGATGCCTCGATCCCCCATCACCAGTTTCAGGTCACGCCACGAATCGGTCACCAGATTCCACTGGAATCGAACCGTCGGATTCGCGGCCGTCACCCTGGTGATCAATGCCGCGCCGACGACACCCAACAGTGACACACCGATTAGTGCAATCGCGGCAGAAGGCAGGCCGACCGCACGATTGACGATTGTGAGATCGGCGAGCGAATAACCTGCCACGGTTCCCACGATCGATCCGATCAGTGTCGCGACTCCGGAAAATCCGTTCGCTGCGGAGATATGTGACCTGCGAACCAGTTCCGGGATGATGCTGTATTTCGCGGTCCCGATCAGTGTTGCCTGTGCTCCGATCAGGAAGAGCAGCACAAACATCGCTGTCACATGGCCCTGCTGAATCGCGATCAACCCGCCGACCATTAACCCGACTTCAGCCCATTTCAGCCAAATGATCGAAACTCGTTTGCTGAACCTGTCAGAAACCCATCCGGCCCAGGGGGCAAAGATGACAAACGGCAGCACAAACACGAACAAACCCAGCGGCAGCACAAGTTCCGCAGGGTGCATGGAGTACCCAGCAATGTTCCAGACCTGATCCTTGAACAGATCCCGGGCAATCGGGCTGATCATCCAGCGAAACATGCTGTCGTTCACCGCCGTCAGAAACGTCATCAGCAGGTAGCCGACAAACGACGACGACATCAACCGTTGCTGACTCACAGCAACTGCGGTGTTCGTTGCGACACTGGAAATAGCCCTGACTCCTTCATTCACTTCGCACGGAATTGAACCCGGTATGGCACATCCTGCGCCAGGCCGCAGGCACGTCGTTGTTCTGGAAACCCGGGATTGTAGGCTCACAACACCAGAGTTGCATGCTTTCCCTGATCGTCCACCAGCGACGGGAATTGACGACTTTCTTCGGCAAACAGTCTGCCGTTCCCGATCGTGTATTTCTCAGGAGGCATGAACAGTGTACTCTGAAGGGCGTGCGGTACAAAATACGTCCTGTGTCGGCCAGCATGGCGTCATGCTTCCAGCTTGCGATGAATGGCTGATGACAAGCTGGAAGCTTATCCCACTTTTGAGTCCGGGCAACGCAGTGCCGAAGAGTTTATCAACTGATGCCGTCTTCAGAATACCTCGAAACACCAGTCAGGACTGCAGCTCAGTCGCTTATCGAACGGCTGCGTGCATACGGTTCCGTTGCTGTCGCGTTTTCGGGTGGCGTGGACAGTGCGGTCGTGGCGAAAGCAGCTTTCATGGCATTGGGTGATCGAGCCGTCGCGGTCACCGCCGTCAGTCCCAGCCTCGCGTCCAGTGAACTTGAGATCGCGCGCCGGGAAGCCGTTCTGATCGGGATACGACATGTCGAACTTCAGACTTCTGAATTCAGTCGGCCGGAATACCGTCGGAACGCCGGCGACCGGTGTTTCTTCTGCAAAGACACACTCTATGAACTGACAAAATCACATTTGCATGAACTGGCCGTTGAAGTAATTGCGAACGGGGCCAACACGGATGATCTTGGCGATCACCGTCCGGGAATGCAGGCGGCGATCGATCATAAGATACGCAGTCCGCTGATTGAAGAAGGGCTGAATAAGGCTGCTGTGCGAGAATTGGCGCGGTACTGGAATCTATCCGTCGCCGAGAAGCCAGCTTCGCCGTGTCTGTCGAGTCGCATCGCCTACGGTGTCGAAGTGACGGAAGAACGAGTGTTTCGGGTTGAACAAGCCGAAGCGATTCTAAAAACCGTTACGGGAATTCAGGAACTTCGCGTGCGGCATGAAGCGAATGAACTGGCTCGCATTGAAGTGCCTCTTGATCTGGTGGCACAGTTGCTGGAACCCGATCTGCGATTAAAGATTACAAAGGAACTCCATGCACTTGGGTTTCGATTTGTGACCGTCGATCTGGACGGCTTTCGATCCGGCAGCATGAACAGCGTCCTGCCGCTGGTGCAACTTCAGGTTGGATTCGTTCGCTGACTACCTCTGAACCGCGTTATGATTTGTCCGCATCTGCGGTTTCAGGAGTCTGTCCCGATACACCAAAACCGTGAGCCGCAAGGCGCTAGCCGCGGGTAATTCGCCTGCAAAAACCGGCGGCTAGCGCCTTGCCGCTCACAAAAACAGCGGTATTCAGACAGACTCCTGGCAGTGAGTCCCTCCCACAACTGTGACTGAGAAACCCAGTGTCGCACGAAATTGCTGCCAATTTTTCCAATGCGGATCATCCGATCGTTTTCTTCGACGGAGTTTGCGGGCTTTGCAATCACTCTGTCAATTGGATGCTGGCACGTGATCCGGAGCGCAAACTGCGTTTTGCGCCGCTGCAGGGAACGACAGCAGGGCAAACACTTGATTCAGAGATTCGAAATCGTCTCGATACGCTGGTATTTGTGTGCAACGGCGAGACGTTTACACGCACGGCGGCAGTGAGTCGCATTCTGATGACACTCGGCGGTCGCTGGAAAATACTGGGCGGGCTGCTGTGGATCATCCCGTCGCCGATCCGGGATCTTGGTTATCGCATTGTCTCCCGCCTGCGTTATCGCCTGTTTGGCAAACATGATTCCTGCCGCCTCCCCACACCTCAGGAACGGGCAGTGTTCCTGGATTGAATCGCTGGCTTGTTTGCGGGCGTCCGGTCGGTAACATTCGTGCTGGAACGAGCAGGGGAAAGCTGCCTTCTAAGACCATCCTGCTGCGGCGTTACGCCGTGGTTGAGTATTCCGTCCAATTCGTCCCCAGAGTCGTTGTACGTTCGGCCAGCACTTGACTGCCGCCGGG
>JANOUN010001386.1:0-2368 GCA_031416875.1 Planctomycetota bacterium
ACGGCATCGCTCCATCGGTTCAACTGAAGCTGTTCATGCGCTGTGCTCCGGACGTGGCCGAACAGCTTCAGGCCGTTGCCAGCCAGTTCGACTTCCTGTCAAAAACCATGCTGGAAGCGGCTGGTCTGGACGTAACGCCGCCGAAGGGTTCGGTCAGCTTTTCGCTGGGTGATGCTGACGGATATCTCCCGGTTGCGGACCTTGTGGATTTGAAGGCTGAGAAAGCTCGCAAGGAAAAGGAAGCGGAAAAACTCCGCGGCTTCATCAAGAGCCAGGAAGTGAAGCTCGCCAATCACGGCTTTATGGCGAAAGCTCCGGCGGACGTCGTTGAAGGCATTCGCAAGACAAAGGCCGAGCAGGAAGCTCAGCTGGAAAGCATTGAACGGATCATTCGGGAGTTAGGCGGATCGACCTGATTCAAGTGCCTCGGTGCATTGTACCGACAGGCGAGTCTGATTCGTTGGTCTGATCGACAGCGTCGCGGCGCGACATTAACTTACCGGAAGCCAGGAAGCGGCAAAGGTCATTCAATTGTCCAACAGACACCAACCGGGCCATGATGGCATGGGGCGACATGTCAACGACAGGTTCAGGCTCTCGATGTGGCGTTTGAGTCGGCGTCACCTGGATCCCCTTTCAGTCGCTCAATGTCCGCGAGATCCTGCAATCGTCCGGCGATCATCTTCATTGTAATCAATCCATCGCGGGAAACGATACTGCAATCCAGCTCGCCAAAACGCAAAACAACGCGACTATTCCAGACAGACTCCAGACCCGGCGATACAACGATCAGGTCGAGCGAAATGAGTTGCGGGCCAACCGCCTTTGAGACACGCCAGATCTCCATCGCCTGCGGTGTATTTGGCTTGAACGGCATTCTGCCACTCGGAATCCAGTAACCAACGGTTTTTGCAACTTCCTGCAGCCGTGCTCGCTCATGTTCCGGTACAAGTAAATCGATGTCCTGTGTCGCGCGCGGGAAGCCATGGACGCCCAGTGCAAGTCCGCCGCAGAGAGCATATTGAACGCCGTTCGCGTTCAACGCGGCGATCAGCTGCAGCATTTCTTTGATGAGATCCATTTGAGTTCAATCTTTTCAAGACTGTGCGACAATCCAGATAGTGACCGCCACTTCGCCAACCGACACCGACTTTACTCCAACTCCAGCAGACGATGAAAACTCGATGGAATCCGCCAGGGTTTCACGGCAGATGTAATCACCCCATTCTGCGACCATGACCTGAACCGCGTTGTCCGCAGAATGGTACTGAACCCGAATTCGGTCTTGGATGTTCAGGTTCGCGTCTTTGCGGAGTTGTTGGACCTGGCGGACGAAGTCGCGGGACATGCCTTCGCGGATGAGTTCCGGAGTGAGGACCGTGCTGATCGCCACCTGAATACCGGAGTCGTCAGCACAGACCCATTCAGCCGCCTGGGCGGTGCTGATGAGGACATCGTTCGGCGTCAGATCGATTTCACTTATTTCGACATCCTCGGGCTTCAGGCCGATATATTGGCCTTGGCTGGGCAACACGACGTGCACCCTTTCGCCTCGGCGAATCGGAGCGCGTTCATCTTCCGAGAGCGCCATAAAGGCAGACCAGACTGCGTTCATATTGCGACCAAATCTAGGGCCGAGCGTTTTTTGGTTTGGCTTGTAGGCGTACTTGACGAGCGAATCGAGGTTGTCTCGTCGCACGACCTCGTGAATGTTGAGTTCCTCTCCAATAACGTCTCCCAGTCTGTCAATGGCCTCAGATGTTTTCACGTTCGACGAGGCAAAACGAAGTTCCGCCAGCGGCTGCCGGACTCGCAGGTTGGATTCTTCCCGCAGCTTGTGTCCCAGTCGAACAACTTTCTGCGCGGCCGACATGCTCAGGTTGAGACCAGCGTCGAGCAAAGAAGTGTCGGCAGTGGGATAGTCCGTAAGATGAACTGAGGTCGGCAGTTCCGTGAGCGGCACGGCGCTAGCCGCCGGTGTCTGTCCGGAATTCGTTTCGGCTGCACTCAACCGCAGGCTAGCGCCCTGCGGCTCACTCCGATTCTCGGAACACTGAAAACTGGCAACTGAACACTCTCGTCCCAGCACCAGATTCTGGTACATACGTTCTGTGATGAACGGGATGCATGGAGCCAGCAGTCGGCACAGCGTGACAAGAACCTCATACAGCGTTTCGTACGCGGCGTTCTTGTCGGTGTCGGTGGCGTCTTTCGATCGCCAGAAGCGACGGCGGTTGCGGCGGATGTACCAGTTGCTGAGGTCGTCAATGAAACCGGCTGCCGCGGCACAGAAGGCTGGTGCGTTGTATTGCGTCATCTCCCGGTGAGCGACTTCGATCAGCGACTGCAGATTGGAAAGAATCCAGCG
>JANOUN010001387.1:0-3068 GCA_031416875.1 Planctomycetota bacterium
AGCGTTTACCCCGTACTCATCGCTGGCCAAATGACTACTTTGCGAAATTGGGTCTCTACAGTCTGCGCGAGGCCCACTTCCGTTTCGCTCAATCCGTTGCAGGCAACTACTAACTGGAGAGCCGTGTGCGGGAAAACCGCCAGCACGGTTCGGAGGGAGGGGGAGCTGAATTCATTCAGCCCTCCCTACCCCTATCAACATGCCGTCCCGTTGGGACTTAATGGCATTCTTTCAGCGAGATTCTGATCGGCAGGCAGTGAATTGAATTCTCCCATGCTCCAGAGACTCTGCTTGTTCGATGCCGCTGCGGCCGGCATTTGGTTGATTGGAAACCTCGTCATCGTTGCCCTGCTCCGGCGCTTGCACCGTCGATTGTTTCCCGGAGAAGACGCGATTCACAGTGGCCTGTTTTGCAGCCTGCTGTTTGTGGCCACGCTGGTGTTGTCGGCAACTGCGCTGGGGGCGATCGGATTCCTGACCGCGTTTCGCCAGCAACTGCTGGCCGTGTTGATGCTCTGGTGCGCAGACCGATTCTTCAGGAAGCAGGAAGAGCAGCCTGCAGACTCCGAAATGCAGTTACCCGCAGCGAGCGGGCTGTTGATTTATTACGAACCCGAAGCGCCAGCGAGGCTGAAATGGCTGAATTCCTCGCTGGCGCTTCGGGTTACTATGACCAGCGGCTCAGGAAATGCACAAAATCAACAGCCCGCTAGCGCCTCGCGGCTCACGACTTCAGCGGATGGAAAGTCATGGGATGCGATCGTGCGTCTGTCGGCCGTGACGCTGCTGCTCGTCCATTCCGTGATCAACGGGGTTCTGAAGTTTCCGACCGATTTTGATTCGCTTTGGTATCACATGCCGCTGATTGACAGCTGGCTGCAAACCGGGTCGCTGTACGTCCCCGACTGTGCGCGCTGGTACTTTCCCGCCAACAGCGAACTCCTTGGTGTCTGGGCAACTGCCGACTGCTCAGGCGATTTTCTTGTGCCACTCAACAACGTCCCGGTCGTGATCCTTTGGGGCTTTGCCACACTCGCCATTTTTCAGTCGCTGCAAGTGCAGACAAGTTTACAGTATCTCGGAACGGCGGGCGTCCTTGCCGTCTCCACAACGATTCACGAGACGATTGATGCGTCGAATGATCTGATGGTTGTCAGTTGTTTTTCTGCGGCACTCGCACTGATTCTGAGAGTACACCTGGACTCTCCGCTGCGCCCTGACCGAGTTGAATCTACATTGATTGGAGTCGCCATTGGTGTTTTGGCCGGAACGAAACACATCGCTTTGGGCTATGCTTTGGGGGTTGTCTGTCTGTTGATGGTCTGCATCATCTGGAAACGCAGCCTGCGTACCGGTGCGCGTTCACTGGTGTGGTGTTGCATGTCGGCCATGCCCTTCTGTCTCTACTGGTACGCCAGAAACGGGTGGGTGACCGGACTGGCGTTATATCCGATTGGTGCAGTTGAGGCTGTTGGAGAAAATACATATCCCGATTTATGGTCAACATCGATTGCGGGTAACGGCCATCCTCAAATGCTCAAGTTCGTGTTTGATGCCGTCTGGCAGAAATGCGGTCCCTTGCATGTTGCGTGTCTGGGACTGGTGCCTGTGATGCTGATCGGGCTTCCGATCTCCTGCCGGGCGATCGCTGGCACTTCAGATAACGATGCTGGACTTCTGAAAGGACTGCTGATTTCCTCCGCCGTTGTCGGATGTCTGTTAATCTGGCTCGTCACACCGTACTGCGTCGAAGACGAACCCGGGTCTTTGAATCACCTGATGTGGGCGTACACTCCCGTTCGTTACGGACTTTGTTTTCTCTCGATGTCGGTCATTGGCGGCGTGACGCTGGTGTCACATCTCCAGCGAGCACAGCGTCTGTGTCTGGCGTTGTTGATTTTGACTGTCGGATTTCAATGGGCAAGGTTGTGCGTAACTCACGAACACCAGACGCAACCGTTCATGTTGGCCATGGTGACACTGGATTGTCTGCTCGGTGGATGGATCCTGAAAATCCTTGTCTGGAATCGACGCTTCGCAGGGGCGGCAGTCGTTGTATTGGCGACCGTTGGCATCATGGCCGCAGTGGCATGGCTTTCGAATACCTGGCACAACGGGCTTGCGGCTCATTTTCAGTCGTACACCGGCAGCACCGTTTTTCGCCAGTTTTCTATCGATGGTGACCAGTTCACAATTCTTGTACTGGATCAGCATGTCTATCCCTGGTTTGGCTCCGCAAGGCAGAATCATGTGATTCAGCCTGGACATTTTCGTGACACTGACGATGTCACCGCGCTTCTGCGGAACACGGACATCAGATACGTCGTCACTCGCACGCGTCCTGAATACACCGTCTTCCCGTACGAAGGAGCGTGGGAGCGGATGGGGCAGGTTCAGGAACTGACGCTTTTTGATCAAGGTCACAATGTGCGCGTCTATTCGCCCAGCCACAGGAAGACGAAGTGACGAGGCCCAATAAAACATTCCTCCGATTGACTCCTTTTCAACGTGACAGAGCCCCAGGGCACAATGTGGCCCAATCGGCGGTGGCGAAGTTGGCCAATTCTGCCTATACTCAACAAATCCGCGTTGGAGAGCCAATGTCTATGAAACGATTGTTTTCTCGTGAGTGCATCGGCCAGCATTCCGCCTCACGACGGGGCTTTCTGGCTGACACACTTGGCGGTCTCGCAGCTGCCGGACTCGCCCCGACAGTTGCATTTTCCGCCGATGAAAACGATGAGCTGAATCAGAAGCTGGACGCATCCATTCGTCGCGCGCTGTCATGGCTGGCGTCGGAACAGCAGGTGTCCGGCGCATGGACAACCAGTGATTTCGGCGAATCCACCGCCACCACCGCGCTGGCGATCATGTCGTTTCTGGCAGGGGGACATGTTCCGGAAGAAGGCCCGTATGGACACCACATGACCCGCGGAGTCGGCTGGTTGTTGTCACAGCAGCATGCCAACGGACTTCTTGTGGGCAAGGAACGCAGCCACGGGCCGATGTACAGTCACGGCATCGCAGCGCTGATGCTGGCCGAAATCGCGGGCATGGTTGATCCGACT
>JANOUN010001388.1:0-2638 GCA_031416875.1 Planctomycetota bacterium
CCACACGATTGCCGTCACGCCGGACAGCAGTATCGCTGCGGCCGGAGATGCGAGCGGTAACGTCTACCTTTGGAATGCCAACAACGGTCAGCAATTGAAAAAACTTGGACTGACCCTGCAGTGATGACGGCGAGCCGTGCATCCTTGAGATAGACGCGTGTTACGATTCCTGTAGAATCATTCGGATGTCTGAACATCATCCATTAGTCGTCGATAGCCTCGTTCGCCGGTTTGGCGGTCGCGCGGCTCTGGATGGTGCTTCGTTCTCGCTGCGAAAAGGTGAATGCCTCGCACTGCTGGGACCGAATGGAGCGGGGAATACGACGCTCATTCGTACAATTGCCGGTCGATTGAAACCGGATTCCGGACGCGTCCTGATCCATGGGCAGATTCAGCAGGTGGGCGGTGATCCGGTATTGGTTCACCGGCTGGGTGTGATTCCTCAGAACATCGCGATTTACGACAACCTGACCGCCCGAGAGAATCTGAATCTGTTTGGAAGACTGTTTGGTGTTGAGCCAGCGGATCTCCCTGACCGAACCGCGGAGGCCCTGGAGTGGACAGGGTTGAAAGATCGCTCGCGTGAGCCCGCTTCGCGATTCTCCGGGGGAATGCAGCGACGGCTGAACATTGCATGCGGGGTGCTGCATCGTCCTGAAATTCTGTTACTGGACGAGCCCACCGTTGGAGTTGATCCCCAGAGCCGTCAGCGAATCTGGGGCATGCTGAAGGAGTTACAGACTCAGGGTGTTTCGCTGGTTCTGACCACCCATCAACTGGATGAGGCACAGCAGATCTGTGACCGCATCGTCATCATCGACGGAGGACGCACAGTTGCGTCCGGGACATTTGATGAGTTGGTGGAATTGAGCATCGGTCGGCTTCGTCGCGTCGTGTTTACATTAGCTCAGCCGACAGCGACGTTACCGGAAGGCTGTGAGCAGCGCAGCGCGAAACTGGCGACGTTTTTTGTGGATGATATTGCTCGAGACTTACCATTGCGGCTGCAGCAATTCAGCGGAGCCGGAATCAATGTTGCCGATTTGTCCATTGAAGTGCCGAACCTGCAGTCCGTTTTCCTGCACTTCACAGGATATGAGCTTCGCGAATCTTAGCGAGAATCGACGTCCGTGTCCTTGTCGCGCTAATTCACTCAGGATGTAACAGCTACGCTGCCATGATATTCGCTCTTATCAAAGCACAGTGTATTTCATTGGTCCGTGACCGCATGGCGATGCTGTTGACGTTTGCTTTGCCATGCGTCATGCGGAGCAAATGCTGGCGGGTGTCCTCCAGGCGTCAGCGTTTACTTCGTTCCCTGATGTGCTGATGAAAAAGGGGCTGGAACAATTTCGCACAATGGGAGGCCCCTTTTCGCCACTGCAGGAAGCGGCGGCGGGCGCATTCAAGACAATGCTGAGCAAAGAGGGAAATGCCGATCAGGCGGATGCAATCCGTGCGCCGGGGGCGAATGGCTTCTCCATGACAGACGGCATCGTACGGATTGAATCTCATTCTGCCCGCGACGTTGTCCATGCAGGCGAAACCGGGACGTCGCGCATTACACCGGCGAAGAGGCTCTCCTATTACGCTGCAGGAATCTCAGTGATGTTTGTCATGTTTTCAATGTCGGGAGCGGCATCCAGTCTGCTGGAACATGAAGAGCGCGGGACTCTGGAGCGACTGCTGTCGGGACGTTTGACAATCATTCACTTGATTCTGTCGCACTGGATCTTTTATGTCGGACTCGGCGTGGTTCAGATCTCGCTGATGTTTGTTTTTGCGGCAGTCGTGTTCAGTCTGGACCTGTGGCATGCAGAGACACTCGCAGGAGCCGGCATCATGGCGCTCGTCAGCTCAATGGCGTCTGCCGCATTCGTCATGATGATCGCGACGCTGTGCAGATCCCGGAAGCAGTTGGAAGGCTTATCGTCCATCGTCATCCTGATCATGTCGGCGATCGGTGGCAGCATGATGCCGCGATTCATCATGCCTGAATTTGTCCTCAAGCTTTCTTCGGTCGCATTCAACGCCTGGGCGATGGACGGATTCCTGAAGGTGTTCTGGTACAACACGCCCGAGCAGTCGATCGTGGTCTCGATTCTTAAGGAAGTGAGCGTCATCCTGAGTATGGCTGCCATCTTTTTCTCGATCGCCTGCGTGGCTGCTCGACGATGGGCCGTGCGGTGATGTTGCGGCGTTGCGACACTCCGCCCGGTTTTCGATCGAAGCCAGTCGCGGCTCAGTACAATTGATCTTGGCGCGGGCTTCAGCCGCAACCGGATCTCTTCTGCCGCATCCATGGCTTCGCCGCCGTGTCTGGTGCGAGCCGACGGAGCGGCTCGCCTACGTCGGTCCGCCGCTCCGACGGCGGACATCTGTCGCTTCGCGGAAATCTTCTCGCAAAAACGACACTCTCAACGTCTGCTGAGCAGACGTGCCATGGGACTGACGTCAGCCGAGCGCCAGGCTGATCGACCAGCGAACAGACCAAACCGGCCACTCTTCTTCCTGGTCGGTTCCTCTGCAGGCTTTGCACCGGGCTCAGTCGAAGTCAGCCGCCGGATCATATCATTCAGGCTGCGTGTCAAACGGGCTTTGGGAGCGAACTGACAGAGCGGCAGCCCATTGTTGCGGG
>JANOUN010001389.1:0-3000 GCA_031416875.1 Planctomycetota bacterium
CCTGGCATCAATTGAAGAAAACGCCCTGTTTTTTAGAAGCAATGACAAGCTGGAAGCTTATCCCACGATTAAAACCACGGTCCCCATGCCGCGATGTGACCACATGATTCCGCGACATGGATCCGCATGTTCTGGCAGCTAATCGAACAGGTAACTCACCGATTCGTTGCGATGGACGCGGCGGATGGCTTCGCCCAGCAACTCGGCAACGGAGACGACCGTCAGATTCGACAGCCTGTGGGGCTGACTGATCGGGCATGTATTTGTGACGACAATCCCATCGACGCCGGCACGCTCCAGACGTTCAATCGCGGGGCCACAGAGGACCGCATGGGTAGTGCCGAGATAGATTTTCCTGGCACCGTGTGAACGAACGACTTCGACCGCGCCGCAGATTGAGCCTGCGGTCGTAATCATGTCGTCGAAGATCAACGCGGTCTTCCCTTTGATCGGCCCGCCAATCAAGTTGGCCTGTCGAGTTTCGAGCGCATTTGCGCGACGCTTATCCACGATCGCCAGTGAACCACCCAGATGTTCCACATGCTGCAACGTGCGTTTAATGCTGCCTTCGTCAGGACTGATAATGACCAGATCTTCCTGCGAAATTCCGAGCGACACAAAGTGCCTGTCCAGAATCGGGGCGGCATAAAGATGATCGACCGGGACGTCAAAAAATCCCTGAATCTGAGCGGCATGAAGATCCATTGTCAGGACTCGATGCGCACCGGCTTGCACAATCAGATTCGCGATCAGTTTGGATGTGATCGGAACACGACCCGAATCCTTGCGGTCCTGGCGAGCGTATCCAAAATAAGGAATGACGGCTGTAATCCGCGCCGCACTCGCGCGACGGCACGCATCAATGAGCACCAGCAACTCGACGAGGTTCTCGTTCACCGGAGGACAGGTCGGCTGAATCAGGAATACGTCGCAACCGCGAATGTTTTGATTCAGTTTGACACTGATCTCGCCGTCAGGAAAATTCCCGACATCCACGTGCCCCAGGCTGATGCCCAGGTAATTTGTGATCTCGCGGGCAAGATCCGGATTGGCTCGACCGCTGAGAATTGTCAGGTGCTCGTACATTCGCATAATATGGCAAAATGGGCACTTTGAACGCCGGAAAGCTGAATTATTGAAGTCTCGATGAGGGCTAGTGCGACGTTAATGCTTGATTTTGGATACAGATTCAACCCAAATTCATAATCGTGACGACGCACTATCTCCGAGAAATCTTTAGAATCAGCGACGAACGGAAATCCTGACAGGTTATATGCCTTGAGTCAATCAGCGCAGGATACGTTGGCCAGAGAAACCAAGGACTGCATCGAAAATGCCGGACCAGAAGTCAGAGACGGTCCGACCGGTGTGGCAGTGATTCGTTGCTCAAAGACATGATGCACGTCGCACTGTTCGGAACGGCCTCGATCGCGATAAAGCGCTGAATACTCAAGGATTTCGAAGTTTTCAGCCTGTTCAACGACCTTGAATGCCACGGCGTGCGGTTCAATTCCGTGAGGAACCAGCGTCATTTCGCCTGGGTATTTTTCCTCAGCCACCGTGGGAAAATTGATGTTCCAAAAATGTCCGACTGGCAACCGATATTCGGGTTCGATGATTCTGCGAACGACGCGGGTGACAAGCTTCGACAGAACATCCCAATCGACTGGGAAATTGCCGCTGAGCAGCCGGGACAGAGCGATCGCAGGCACACCGAGCAATGCGGCTTCGCGGGCGGCAGCAGCCGTCCCGGAATAAAACAGATCGACTCCCAGATTGGCTCCGGGATTGATTCCCGCGACGACAAAATCAGGTGGCGATTTCAGTAAATGCCGGAGTCCAACCCGAATGCAGTCCGCTGGCGTAGAATTCACAACCCGGATTTCTCCGAATGGTTCCACCTGGCGTCGTTCGACGCGAATTGCATTTTTCGTATCGACAGCATGGCCTTTGGAACTGTGACAAATGGCTGGTGCGACGACGGTCACATCACCCAACGGCAGCAATGCTTGATACAGTGCGGCCAGTCCGGGGGCGTCGAATCCATCGTCGTTGGTAATCAGAAATCGCACGGAGCAGGGCCTTTATCAGCGGATGGAGTCTGGCGGGGTGTTGATTTGAAGTGGGATAAGCTTCCAGCTTGTCATTGATGTTCAAGAAACATGGACTCATCGCCAGCCAATCATCGTACCTCAACCCCGCGAAAACGAGTCGTCCTGACGGAAGTATCGCTTCCAGGAACTTCTTGACTCAAATTCTGTGTTCCCATAGGTTCCGTGGATTCGTGGGGTTCGGCCGCCGTTTTGACCGAAGCACGTCGAATTTCTGTGAATTTCTCAGTCTCTAAGGAACATCTTGAAATGGCCGATCTGATCGCACCGCATGGTGGATTGTCAGAACCTGTATGCTGCACTGTTGGTGAAAAGGACCGAGAGGCATTCCTCGTTGAAACAAAAACTCTGCCTCAGGTCCCCGTCTCTGCCGCTGACCTCTCCAGCGTTTACCGCTTCGGCGACGGAACACTCAGCCCTCTGACGGGGCCGATGAATTCGGCAGTTTACAACCAGGTCCTGGATGAATGTTATGTCGTCAGCAATGGTGCGAAATACGCCTGGACGATCCCGATCGCTTTCCCGATCACGGCCGACATGGCGAAGACTGTTAAGGCTGGCCAGAAGGTTGCTTTGACCGGACCGAACGGCGACATCGTTGCCACACTTGAGATCAACGACGTCTATGCATGGCCAAAGTTGAAGTACCTGCGATCAGTGTACCTTACGGATCGCATTGACCATCCGGGTGCCGACATGGTGATCAAAGGCGAAGCTGCGAACTCACACCTGATCGGTGGCGAGATCAAGGTTCTGCCACAGCCAAAGAATCCATCGTTCGGCAAGTACGTGTTGACGCCGCGCGAAGTTCGAAAGCTGCTGGCGAGCAAAGGCTGGGAGGCCGTCGTGGCATTCCAGACACGCAACCCGCTGCATCGTGCCCATGAGT